>JAJDEK010000364.1 GCA_029259875.1 Planctomycetaceae bacterium | reverse complement strand
GTCGCCGTCCGTTCTGCATTGGCGATCTGCTGGCTTTTATTTATGGCTTGCAACCTGGGTATCATGTTACTTGCCTCCGCAGAAATGATGCATCCACTCTTAGAAATCGACAAGAACTATTGTATCTATCTGACCGCATTGCTGGTGGGCGTTTATACGATTTCAGGAGGCTTAGCAGCCGTCGTTTATACCGACATGATTCAATGTGTAATCATGATTGGTGGATGTTTACTGGTGCTGGTCCTGGGCATCATTGACATTGGAGGAGTTGAACAGTTTCAGGCGGAAATTAAAAAACAGGAACAAGTCCAGAGACAGAAGCAAGCAGAAGTCGCTACTGAAGAACAAACGCTTGATGCCGCGCAAGATGAACTGCATACCTCTCTGATCCTTCCCGCCGATGCGGATACGCCCTTCCCCTGGACGGGGATTTTCTTTGGACTGGCTTTGATTTTGAGCCCCGCTTATTGGATTGGTAATCAGGCGATTGTACAGAGATCGTTGGGAGCAAAAAGTGAGTTTGATGCCAAAGCCGCTTATGTGTGGGGTGCGTTATTAAAGAATTTGATTCCTGTCGTCGTTGCTGTTCCGGGTCTGATAGCATTTGTGAAATTTCCAGAGTTGACCGATGGAGACCAGGCATTTCCTGAACTCATTTCGCATTTGCTGCCCATCGGTTTGAAGGGGCTGTTTTTAGCGGCATTTCTGGCAGCTTTGATGTCCAGCATCGATTCCTATTTGAACTCGGCTTCGACAATTGTAACCAATGACTTTTACAAACGCTTTTACCGCAAAGATGCCAGTGATGAATCTTTGCTGAAGGTTGGTCGGCTTGTTACTTTCATTCTTGTACTCTGGGCCATTGGTTTTTCATTCTTCCTAATGACACGTAGTGAAGGTATCTATACGATCTTCCAAACTTTGATGGCATTCTTCCAAGGGCCCGCCTTTGCCATTTTATTAACGGGCCTCTTATGGAAACGGGCAACTGGTATTGCCGCCTTTGTTGGGTTCGTTGTAGGCGTCTGTTTTTCGATCACTCTATTCACACTGAATCATGAGGTCGTCTATACCTCGTTGGGAATCGATCCTCTGTTCCAGATTTCAGAACCATTCCTTTATTTTTCGATTTGGGCTTTTGTAGTCGCATTCTCTCTGATTGTTATTATCAGTTTCTTGACGAAGCCGGAACCAGCAGAAAAAATTGAAGGCTTGGTCTTCGGCACTAAATCACAAAAGAGGCAAGCATGACGCCTTTGCATCACATCGGTAATTTTATTCGCGATCTCGTCGTCCAAGTGCCGCTATGGTGCGTACGCGCGTTGTTTATCGGAACTTTGGTTGCTGTATTTCTGTGGGTATTACGGTTACCACGGGAAACAACGACACCGGAAAATGCAACGCACTGGTATCAGAATTTGAAAGTCTGGGCCTGTCTGGCACTGGCAATTCAAATCGCGATTTACAGCATCTTTTGATTTAACTCTTCAATATTTGCTGAATCGGTTTGGCATCATGATCGGCAAGAGGAATAGGCCGCCCGATGTTGGACATATTCTGTTTTTCTGGATCAATGCCCAGTGCTTTACAAATCGTTGCCATCAAATCGGGAACAGCGACAGGTTGATCGGTGACTTTCATGCCATCGTCGCTCGTTTTTCCGATGACTTGCCCACCACGAATGCCACCTCCTCCCAACACGGTGGTCCAGGCAGCTGGAAAATGATCGCGGCCCGTGTTCTGATTGATTTTCGGGGTGCGTCCGAATTCTCCCATCCAGACAATCAACGTCGAATCTAAAAGCCTTCGTTGTTCAAGGTCGGTCATCAACGTTCCCCAGGCAGGGTCCAACACTTCACTTAAACTTTTGACCGCTTCAAAATTTTGCTGATGGGTATCCCAACCAAAGGCGTTGGTTCCCTGTACCCCATTTAATGAAACTTCAACAAAGGGAACTCCCTGCTGAATTAATCGCCGTGCCAATAGACAGCCTTGGCCAAAGCGATTCCGACCGTAAGCATCCCGCAGAGTGTCTGGCTCTTGATCAAGTTGGAACGCTTCGATGGCTTTGGAACGCATCATCCGCACTGCCGCTTCGTAGGCACTGCGATGGCTGTTAGTGGGAATGCCCGGGTGTGCGGCGATAAAATCATCTTCCAGATCTTTCAGAATCGACAAGCGACTATCAGCCTGCTTGGATGTGATACCTTGGGGCAACGTCAGGTTTTTCACTTTCAATGCTGCGTCTACATTTTGGTCATCTGTTTGTATCAGTCCGGTGCCTTCTCCCACTACCAGTGGTGCGTACCGTGGACCCAGAAAACCAGGTCCATATGCATTCGGGCTTAAGGTGCTGTTAGGGGCAATGCTGACAAAATTGGGTAGCTCCGAATGGGAAGCGCCAAGTTCTTTACTTAACAACGATCCCATTGTGGGATAGCTGAGAGGACCAGAAGGCAAATAACCGGTGCGCAATAAATATGTCGCGCGTGTATGGTCCCCCTCTTTTGTACTCATTGAGCGAATGGGAACCAAGTGTTTCATCACTGTCGCTAATTTAGGAAGATGCTCCGAAATTTGAATACCCGCAACATCGGTATCAATGGGTTTGAACGGACCCCCGTTTTCATGCTCGGGCTTTAAGTCAAACGTATCGCATTGACTGGGGCCTCCCGACATCCAAAGCAGGATGCAAGCACGTTTTCTCTGCGGATCATTGGCTGTTTCCGCCGCCAGGCGTTGCAACCAGCCGGACATTCCCGTGCCGAGAACTCCTAATGCAGAAAGCTGCATGAAATCACGACGTGATAGATTTCGATTCTTATTCAGACTACTCATGACTGGCGTCCTTGGAGAAATGTGCCTCTATTCCTATTTTAGTTGGATTTTTGAAACAATTGCGAGAGTTTTCTGGTAAGAATCTATGATCAGAGCCTACTATGATCATGTCGCTCTCCGTTTTCATTTCAGTTCATGGAAACTATTCGTTAAGATACCCTCAGGCTTACGTATTGTTTTAACAAATTCCGATTCGTATCGTTTTTTTGCCTATTTCAACCCAAAATCAGGTGTGACACCATGTTGACTCCTCTCATTGGCAGTAGATTTTCTATTATCTGCCTGTTCCTCTTAACCCTTTGCATCAAACCTGTTACAGCAGGCGAGGCCTCTAATCTTCCCTACCAACAACAAAAAAACGTGGTGTATGCGGAAGTGCATGGCGTGGGTCTGTTATTAGATATTTTCACTCCTCAAAGTCAGCCTAACGGATTAGCAATCGTTGATGTGGCATCCGGTGCCTATCATTCTGATCGAGGGAAAATTCGAGATCACAAGCGCGCCAAAATGTTCGATATTTTTTGTAGTCGGGGGTACACTGTTTTTGCTATTAGGCCCGGTTCCATTAAAAAATTTAACGGCCCCGAAATGTTGGAGAATCTGAACCAAGGTATTAATTGGGTCAAGAAGCATGCCAAAGAATACCAAATCGATCCCAACAAACTGGCCTTACTGGGAGCTTCGGCAGGAGGGCATCTGGCATGTATGGCGGCCGTGTCTGCCAACGATCCTCAATCAAAAACCCGTGTGAAAGCGGTCGGCGTCTTTTTCCCGCCAACCGACCTGATGAATTATGGTGGCTTGAAAATTGATATTCGTGGCAACGATCCCCTGGCAAATTCGATTCGGCAACTGATCACACCCAAAGGCGCCGAGACCATCGCCGAAGAAAAACTGGATGAACTACGGACGGCATTTTCACCCGCGCGACTTGTAAAACCAGGGCTGCCTCCCTTTCTCTTCATTCATGGAACAGCCGATTTTGTGGTTCCCATTCAGCAATCTCGAACCATGGTCGCTGCTCTGGAGAAGGCGAATGTCCCCGTTACATTAATTGTCAAAGAAGGCGGAGGCCACCCATGGCCGACGATCCATGAAGAAGTCGAAAAAATGGCGAACTGGATCGACGAGCAATTGAAATAGTCTGCCTGAAATACATTCACATTGAGTCATTCACTTTTGAAAATTCGCTTTTTAGAATCTCAATGTTGTCTGCACATAAAACTGAGTAGCGGTATTTCGTGGTGGAATGTTTGTGCCCACAAAAGATCCATACCAGAACCAGGAATACCCAGCCTGAATATTGAAGTTCGGGTTAAAAGTGTAGGTCCCGATCAGATCCAATTCTTGACCGATGTCCCGGCTACCACCTGTGGTGCCCACGGGAGCACCGGCCACGTTGTAAAGAAAATCGTTGGAGGTCGCTTTTTCAAACCAGTGGAACGCACCTACAAAGTCTAATTTTTTTGCTGGTTTCAAATTCATCTGCAGACTGTAATCATACAGATTTTGACCCGACAAATTATCGATAATCCCCCAGTAGGCATGTCCCAATGGAAAAAGCGTGTTGAAGGTGTTGTTGGTTCCTCCGGCTGGATTCTGGTTACCTGATCCCCAGTAGAACAGCCCGCTCAAACGTGGCTGCCAAGGTAGTGTTTTCCATGTATGCCCAAATACAGAAGTAAAGAATCCTGCAGACACTCTTTGGCCATTGTCGTTACCAAACTGATACGCGGTTTCTGTTTCGAAGTCCCAGATTCGAGAAACTTCACAGCATTCATTCTGAATTTCAGAGGTCTTTTTAAATCTGGTACCAATTGTATGCCGTGAACCATCAGGACGATTTGGAGTCACCGTTTCATCGCGCAACCAGAGGTAATAAAGATCTAAAACCTGCGGCGAATCTGATAGGAATGTAAGATAAACACCGCTGAACGTGACAGAGGTATCCGGCTTATCTCTTCCGTTATCGAGTTCGCTCAAAGGACCATTTCCTGCAGACCCATTCACGGGGTTCGTAACAAATGCGTCGATATGCACGGAGTCAGAATGATGAAAATATTTAAAACCCTCAAAATTTCGTCGGATGTTTGACCAGTCCAGAGGAGAGACAAGTCGCTGTGCCCCATAAAGCAGTTCCTGTCGACCATAACGAAAATAGGCGGGATCTCCGCCCCACTCATTCAATTTAATATCAACGAATGCGTTTTGAAGATTCCAACGATTAATGTCAATCGGTGTTGGTGGGAGGTCATTGTCAAAAATAGAACCATCCAACATTTCAACATAGAATCGCAATGAGTCATTTAGCTGTAAATCAAAATACTGTCGATAACGCCAGAGATTATAATCCGTTAAGGCAGGGCCACCCGGTCTGAGTCGGTTTTGCTCGTGCATCCAGCGATGGCGAATCTCACCACCAACAGAAAGTATGTGTGGCGCACACTCATCACCGAAGCACATCATTTTCAGCCTCTCTCCTAAGAGAGGGGGACTCGATGGATTACTGAGATATGCCCCAAACGTATTATTAAAAAATAAACCCTTGTAGGGATTCGCTGCTGGCTTTAGTGACAGAGGTTCATTCTCGATGATCTCGGTCTCTGTTTCTGACGCTTCTGGTTCCGATTCATCTTGTGAAACAGTTTGAAAGACCTCTTCAGGTTCTTTTATATTTGCATCAATTCCATCAGATTTGACTTGCGCAGTCGGAGAGGGTGGAAGCTCGGCTTGAGTTGGCTCTGCTGAGACCATTCCAACCGTCACAGTGAAAGTGATGAAGCTCAGAGATAAAATGACACATAGACGCATTTTCATTCCTTGCTGATACGTAGCGGGCTGAAGAATCTGTAAGTTCAATTAGTTGTTGAAATGAACAACTAGAAATTTCTGAACCGCGCGCAACAAATTCCGCATTTGATAGACAATCTTTCTCTTGGATCGGATAATAACATTCAAACCAATCATCCTGTTTGTTCGGTTTTGAAGTAACCAATTGAACTTAGGAATCAGAGAGTGCCAACTAAGTCGAAATCCAAACCGACAACGTAAACAGAACCTTTTCGCCAGAATGCTTAATCAGCAAATATTCCCTAGGTGGACCCATGACGGGCCGCAGAATACGGAATATTTTTTGTAGCTCTTAATGAAATTACCACTGGACACCCAGCATTAGAGAATTGAGCCCACTACCTATTCCCAGTAAGGCAACTCGATCATCCTCCTGCAGCTTCTGATTTTGGATTCCCAGAGCCCAGGCCATTGGTAACGCAGCGGCTCCTGTATTACCGAGTGTTTCTACCGTTGGATAATCCAAATCGGGATCAAGTCCCAACTTTTCCAGTAATAACTTACGGTGAGCTTTTCCAACCTGATGCGTGAAAACGCGGTCAACGTCCTCATTGTTCCAGCTCAGTGTCTTTTTTGTTGCCTCCCAGGTGGGGATCGCCAGATTCACACCGGCAACCAGTAATGACTCTGAGTCTGTCTGCATCCGGGGGCGATGATCGCCATGTTTTTGTGCCTCTACGCCTCCGGCACAAAGTTCGTGATTAGAAGTCTCAGTCCGAAAATTTCCACCTAATAATCGGTGACCTGTTTTACTCAAACTGCGATCACAGAGCAGAATGGCAGCGGAACCACTGCCAATCGTGAGTGAGGCGAAATCATTTTTGATGGACTTGCGGGTTAACGTCGTGTCATTTAACAGATCATCGATCGTACCTTCGACCAAATCGCGGCCAACTTCTGTACCGACTACTACACCAGCACGTATCTGGCCCATCTCGATCATATTTGCCAGAAATACCATCCCGTTCAACAAACCAAGGCAGGCATTACTGATATCGAGTACTAGAGCGTTATTGGGCAGACCTGCTGCATGATGCACACCGCTGGCAGTAGCCGGTTCCAATTGATCACGACAGACAGAACCATGAATCAAAGCACCTAGATATTTACGGTCCAGTTGGCTTTGTTCCAGCAAATGATTGACCGTTTGCGCACTAATCGTACCTGGCAAGGTTCCTCGATCAAAGAACCGCCTCTCCTGGATCCCCGTCATCAATTCCAGTCTACCGGCAGGCAAGCCTAATCGTTCATAGACTGGAGCTAACTGCGCTTCGATTTCGTCTGAAGTGACGACATTGGGAGGCAAAGTACAACTAACGCCTTCGACGCAAACATGCTCATAACGCATAAGCGGTGTGAAATTCCCATTCAACAGGTAGATAAAACAAACTAGGCACAGACAACAGCTCGTCTGCGCGCAGAGACGTTCCTATTGAATTGAATCAGGGAAGTAAACTCAACCTAAGCGCTCAGAAATATTAAACCTGGGAAGCACTTTGTTTGCGGGGCGAAGAATTCAGAGCGTCAACCAAGGTTGCAATCTCGTCCAGCTTCTCTGTGCGAGTCCGAACGTATTCGGGAGTAGGTTCTTCTACTCGTAATTTTTCCGCACTGCGTACGTAACGCAAACCTGATAACAGGAGGTTTAGTTGTTTTTCCGTAATATTTATTGTTGCTAAGTCACTCATAAGTAAACGAAAACTCTCTCGAGGTGATCCGGAGAATTCAGTCCACAACAACCTCCTGCTGCTGTTACTGACATAATATTAGTCAATCACCAACCAAAATTTCAACCAGTATTTACAAAAACACATCCTGTCTGGCTAATTTTATCATCGACTCAAGCTACAAATTAGCTTTGACAGCATTTCCTGTGCTGTTGAATCCCTCACAGACGGATTGATTGAATCGATCGCTATGTTTTCTGAACAGTGAACAAAAAGTCTCTTATTTCGCTGCTCTAAGGCTTCCTTCTGAGAAGGCTTCTGCCATTGCAAGCGGAATTTCTGCTTCAGCCAGAACC
Source organism: Planctomycetaceae bacterium (assembly GCA_029259875.1). Classification (GTDB taxonomy): domain Bacteria; phylum Planctomycetota; class Planctomycetia; order Planctomycetales; family Planctomycetaceae; genus Gimesia. The sequence continues at coordinate 4,235 of JAJDEK010000364.1, read as the reverse complement.
ACTTTGGCTTGGTTTTCCTGAGTCCGGGCTAACATTTCCTGCTCGGAAGCAACCGCTTCGGCTCGTCGCTCTTCTGCTCTGGCCTGGGCAACACGCACATCGGCCTCCGCCTGGTCTGCTCTCAAACGGGCTCCGATATTCTCACCCACATCAATGTCGGCAATATCGATCGACACAATGGAGAATGCCGTTTGAGAGTCCAAACCGCGATTCAATACTTCCCGGGCAATGACTGATGGATTGGCCAGGACCTGCTTATGGCTCTCACAGGATCCAATCGCAGATACAATTCCTTCTCCAACACGAGCAATAATTGTATCTTCTGTGGCACCGCCTACCAGCTGCTTCAAATTCGTACGCACTGTGACCCGTGCACGGGCCTTGAGTTGAATCCCGTCTTTAGCCACCCCATCAAGGGTTGGCCGACCACTTTTCTTGGGATCGGGGCAATCGATGACCTTAGGATCTACGCTTGTTTCGACAGCTGAAATAATATTACGTCCCGCCAAGTCGATTGCCGAGGCAGTATCCCAATCCAGATCGATGCTCGCACGATGCGCGACAATCAATGCATGCACAACACGATGTACGTTTCCACCTGCTAAATAATGGGCTTCCAAGGCTTGAGTGTGGACGTCCGTAAGACCTGCTTGAACGGCCATAATTTTGGTATCCACAATCACCGAAGGCTTCACTTTTCTCAGTGACATGAATACTAAGGCAAAAGGCCCAATTCTGGCGCGTGAACTAAACGCCTGAATCCATAATTTGAAGTACCGGGCGAATAGTGCAAGAAAAACTATGCCTAATAAGACACAGATTCCCCCTATGGCAAATAAGGCAACTGGCCAAAGCTCATCCATATTTTTCTTAACTCCCTTACGAGTATTTGTTTCGAGACGAATGCCTCTCGAATATCATAACTACCTCAGGGTAAAAACCGAAAGTATTTTTTGTCTGCTTTTCGTATTTTCACTGTGATTATAACAGGAAAACGAAATGAGTCTCATTTTGGATCATTCTGTTTTTCAAAAGAGTGGCGTTCCCACGATTGGAAATCGCTTTTCCTGTATTTATTCTGGAACTCATGTAAGCTCGAAAATACCCAAAATGCGTTTTGCTACAAATTCGGGGGTGTTTTTTGCCTTCCAGCAGGAAATGGCATTGTAGCAACAAGTACAAGATCTCTAGTAACCTGTCCGCAATGTTGTTTTGAAATTATAAAAGAATCAGGAAATAATCATGAGTGTAGAAGCAAAAATTCAGGAACTGCAACTGGAACTCCCCGAAGCTCCTAAACCAGGTGGAATTTATAATCCCGTGGTTCAAGTGGATGACATGCTGTATGTCTCAGGCCATGGCCCCGTCAAACTGGACGGCTCTTTGCATACTGGTCGTGTTGGTGATGATTTAACCGAAGAACAAGGTGTTGAAGCGGCACGCGCTGTCGGGCTGACGATGCTGGCCACTCTGAAACAATACCTGGGTGATCTTGATCGGATTGAACGATTTGTGAAAGTCCTCGGAATGGTCAATGCAGCACCTGATTTTAAACGTCACCCACAGGTAATTAACGGATTTAGCGACCTGATCGTTCAAATCTTGGGAGAGAATGGTCGCGCTGCCCGTAGTGCTGTCGGCATGGGTTCACTCCCCGGGAATATTACTGTCGAAGTGGAAGCGATTGTTCAAATCAAAAGCTGATCTGAATCATCTTTTTAAGTTGAATTACTTCGCAACAATAAAGCTTTAAGCATCTTCTTACTGCTTTTAATCAAATACTGATGCTGTGATCAGTATTTTGGGACTGAATTCGTCTATTCGAATCCGGTCAGAAATAGTAAAAACGTCAGTCATTCTGGATTACTTTTTGATTTATCGATGGTAAAGATCTGCTTTTATCTTTATCGGAGCGAGGATTCTCACAGTGCCAAAAGTCGATCTGATCATTTTTGGAGGAGGGGTTGCTGGTCTCTGGACTTTAAACGAGGCCAGCCGTCTAGGATATCGCTGTATTCTTCTCGAAGCGTTCGAGCTGGGAAGCGGCCAGACCATCGCTTCTCAAGGAATCATTCATGGCGGTTTGAAATACACGCTTCAGGGAATGATGACCGGATCGGCTCGCTGGATTCGAGAAATGCCTCTCATTTGGAGAAACGCATTAAAAGGCGCAGCGCAGCCTGATTTGTCTGGAACAAAGATTCGATCAAATCATTGTTATCTCTGGCGAACCGATTCTGTTTCCTCACGATTGGGAATGTTCGGGGCTAAAATGGGATTACGGGTTGCCCCCAAAAATCTGACTTCAGAAGAAACTCCCGAATTGCTCGCTCAATGTCCTGGCCCCATCGCTGTGATGGAAGAACAGGTCATCTCACCACAAACTCTCATTGCCAATTTATCTGATACTTTTGCGGATCAGATTTTCAAATATGATCCGGAGCAACTTTCGTTTCAGTTTGACGCAGACAAACAGATTTCTTCGGTTCAGATTCTAACTCCAAACGGGGACTCACTGACGATTCAAACGGATGCCGTTTTGTTGACAGCGGGAAGAGGAAACGAGCAGCTCAGAAATCTGGCGCAACAGCAACCCAGTTCTGATAACCAGGTCATGCAAAAACGCCCACTCCATATGACATTGGTGCGTGGAGCACTGCCTCAATTTAACGGTCATTGTGTCGACGGCGCCAAGACGAGCATCACGATCACATCGGACACGGATTCACAAGGCCGGACCATCTGGCAATTAGGCGGCCAAGTTTCCGAGGTTGGCGTAAAGCTGAATCGTGTTGAGTTGATACAACATGCAGCCCAGGAATTATCCGTCTCGATTCCCGGTATTAATCTATCCGGTCTGGAATGGAATACGTACTCCGTAGACCGGGCAGAAGGTGCAACCAAATCAGGCTTAAGACCAGAAACACCTCAGATCCTGAAAGAAGGCAACTTGTTGACTGCCTGGCCGACCAAATTAGCATTAGCGCCCCGTCTGGCAACGGACATCTTTCAGCATTTGCATGACATGCATATCAAGCCCACGCTTGAGGATTCATCCTGGAAAGCGTCTTTTTCAGGTCTATCCAGGCCGCTGGTGGCACAGCATCCCTGGGAAACCGTAGAAGACTGGATGACGCTTGAGGGTCTTAGATCTTTTGGGGATGTAGCCTGATTTATTCCGCCGACTCAATGAAACTCTAAGAACAATGCAATATCGACCTTTAGGAAACACCGGCTTTTCAATCAGCGCTCTGGGTTTCGGCGCTTTCAAAATCGGCCGAAACCAGCAAATCAAATACAGCCAGGCCTACGATCTGCCCGATGATCCCACAACCGATCATTTATTAAATTCGATTCTTGATCTCGGCATCAATCACATTGATACCGCACCCGCTTATGGGATCAGTGAAGCACGAATTGGTCAGTTTCTCGCACACCGTCGTAATGAGTTTCTGCTTTCTACCAAAATCGGAGAAACATTTGAAAACGGGCAATCCACTTACGATTTTTCACGCACCAGCTTGCAGTCTAGTATTGAAAGAAGTCTGCGGCGACTGAAGACAGACGTGCTCGATCTCGTGTTGATTCATTCCAATGGCGATGATGAATCGATCTTAACGGAAACCGATGCCATAGAAGTCTTACAGACAGCAAAACAAGCGGGCCAGATTCGCTGGATCGGTCATTCGGGAAAAACTTCTTCTGGAGTAGCATCGGCGCTCGCTTGGGCTGATATATTGATGCTTGAATATCATCTCGAAGATCGTTCGCTTGAAGAGGTTATCCGTCAGGCTGCGCAACAGGGAATCGGTGTCATTATCAAAAAAGGACTCGCTTCAGGACATCTCCCACCAGCAGAAGCCATTCCATTCGTGCTCAGCAATCCTGGAGTGAGCAATCTGGTAGTGGGCGGGCTCAATCTTAAGCACATCCAGGCTAATTGGCAGACTGCCGTTTCTGTCAAGCCTGCTGCCTGACACTGGCGTATTCGTTTAACAAGTAACGAAGTCCACTCCGAATTGATGATCGTGGGTGGTTATTTGCTCTGTGTTCTCAACGCATGCAATAATAAATCAAGAAACTTTAGTATCCTGCTCTATTCCTACTTTTTAAGTATCTGACTCTAATAGGTGCACATCAATTCCTCTTCTATCGGCGTCGGCTTGGCAATCGGAAGTGATCGGACTATAAAGGAGATGAAGTGATCATTATTTTTTTCGTTCCTCCCCTGATAC
>JAJDEK010000363.1 GCA_029259875.1 Planctomycetaceae bacterium | reverse complement strand
TTATGGTTTTTCTGACAGAAGTTGCGTGACAAACTCGAAGAGATCTTCTTCTTTCACAGCAGATTGAGTTCCGGTCTGCATCTCTTTCACTTGCCATACTTGATTCTCGAATTCGTCAGCTCCCGCTGTGATGACGATTTTGAAACCATGTCGATTGGCATACTTGAACTGTTTTTTGATTGCTTTTGTGTCAGGATAGACTTCGACGTTCAAGCCATTCAGTCGAAGTTCACGCGCCAGCCTCAAGTACTCAGGAGTAAATTTCTGATCCATCTGAGTAAACAAAATAGGGGCGGGAGTGGAAATCTCATCCAACAGTTTGAGTTCCTGCATGGCAGCCAATAAACGGTCTAGACCCAAACTGGCTCCGACACCTGGCAACTCCTGAGTTGTGAAGCGTTCAGCGAGATTATCGTAGCGGCCGCCTGAGCAAACACTTCCAATTCCCGGTAATTGATTCAGAAATGTCTCATAAATCGTTCCTGTGTAGTAATCAAGGCCTCGCGCAATAGAAGGGTCTAAGATAATTCGTTCGCTTGGAATGCCTGCTCGATCTACAGCCTGGAATAGCTCTCGCAAGTACTGCACGCCCTGCTCTCCACAAGCGTTTCCTAAAAGTTGCTGTTCCAAAGAGTTCAGAATTTCTTCAGTAGAACCTTTAACGGTGGTCAAAGAAATTACTTTTTCAGCCTGTTGTTGAGTGACACTACCCTGCTCTCTCATTTCTTTAATGACAGCCTCGGGACCAATTTTAGGGAGCTTATCGAGAGCTCTTAAAATCTGTGCCGATTGAGATTGAAGATCCAAGGTTTCCAGAAGACCATTCAAAATCATGCGGTTATTAATGCGGACCGTGAAATCTGAAAAACCAATTTGAACCATCAGATCGTGGATAATGAATAAGGTTTCAATGTCGGCTGAGTTGGATGTTGTGCCGATGGTATCGAAATCACATTGAACAAATTCGCGGTAACGTCCTTTTTGAGGTCGCTCACCACGCCAGACAGTTCCAACATGATAGCGCTTAAAAGGGACTCCTAATTCATTGATATTTTGTGCTGCAAATCGGGCGAAAGGGACTGTCAGGTCGAAACGCATTGCTACATCACGTTTTCCCTGTTGAAATTGGAACATCTGTTTGTCTGATTCTGCGCCCCCTTTTCCAGCGAGGATTTCTTTGTATTCAAGTGCAGGCGTATCAATCGGACTAAAGCCATAACTACGATACACTGACTTTGCCGTTTCAATCAGTTGTTCTCTCGGGATCATGGCAGACGGAAGATAGTCCCGAAATCCATTGAGTGTACGTGGCTCTATTAGATTTTTTTTCACAGTTTTCTACAGACTTCGATCGTGTTTAATTTAGGACGTTAGGTAATGTCGAGGGACTATCCTTAAACATTGACAACAGGAAGCTTTTGGGAGTGCATACTTTCTTGTGATTTTTTTCGTTTCTTTTTAACCGGAGGCAAGACTGCATGGGCATATTCCCAAATTTGTTCCGGGGTTTCAAATAATCGATCATAAGTCCCGTCATTGTCATATTCACAGTCATCGGTAGTGTAAGATCGGCAGATCTTAGGGCGGTCCTCGTAGTTACCACATCGATAATCAGGCAGAAGATACTTACAATCGCCATAAACCATTAAAAACCAGACGTCTTCATCTACAAAAATCGCACAACGACCATGCATGATGTACCAACGCATGTGGTCATAGTCTTCCCAGCTTTCAGGAGTTTCGATTGGTAAGGCAAAATAGCGACAACAGCGCGCTGTACAATAGCTGCATAAAACTTCTCCGGGTTTGAGATTAGATCGTTTTACTTTGACCGTTGACATTGTCGTTTCCCTTGATGAATTAAAACTAATGGCCTCATTTCTACCAAAGCTGTGTAGAATCAGGGTATTTTATAGGGAATCTTACCGGAAATTGCACTCAATCGAAGGACAGAAAGTCGGGCTTTTCAACGAGAATTGATAATGGATTGCAGGCGGAGTTTACAATGGAATACTGTTCAGAGACTGAGTTGAGACCGTATTCTGATTCATATTTATCGGTTTTACCGATTATCCAGTCAGGATAAGGTGTATAATCTCGGTTTCTCCTTGACCCTGATTTGTAGAGGGACTTATCATTAAACAATACTATAATTGACTTTTTGAACTCTCTTCACAGTGATATTACTTATCTCTGATCAGGAGAATAATTAATACTATACGATTTATTTTCGTCCTCTAAGGACGATGTAATAGACAAGATGGCTATCGTTATCATGTCTTCAGATAGTTTTACAAGTTTTGTGTTAAAACTAAGAAGACACGTTCGATTATCAAGAAAAGAAAAAAATCATCTCTCGAGATAGAATTTTGAGGCAGTAGCCGCTCGTTCGATTTCATCAAGGTTTTAAGAAAATGCATAAATCTGGAGTAGTCTTTGTTTGGCTGATTGCAGTTACGGCTGTGGCTGCTGTCCTATTAACATCAAAAATGCTTGATGTCCGTGGCAGTTGGTTGAAAACCGTTGAAAATAACGCCGAGAAAATTCAAAAGAATGAGGCTGAAATTGAAACCAAAGAAGCACAAAACAAAACGCTTCGTGGTGATTTGACACGACTGATGCTGGGTTGGGATCGTTTCTGGGATGCTAACGTGACTGTTGCTAAGACTGGTGAGATCCAAGTCAATATTGGTGGAAATCAGGGATTGGGAAGCGCCCCACAAGGTGATAACCCCGCTGCACAACCCATTATTTTTGCATTCCAGCCAGATCAGAGTAAGTCTAATGGAGTTTCTTATGTGGGAGCATTTCGTGTAAGTGCTCTGGAAGCCAACGGTGCGCAACTGATTCCCATCGCTCCTCCTCAGCCAGGTGAAGTTGCGACTTGGAAGAATGGTGGTTGGCGATTGAGGGCACTTGTGCCCCCTAACTATATTTCTATCTTAAGAACTCTGAGAGATGATTTGGTTGAACGCGAGCAGCAAATCAAAAGAAAACAGGATCGAATTCAAGATTTGAATCGATTGTTGGCTGCTGCAAAAGAACGACTTGACGCCAGAGTGAGCGAACTAATTGGTTCTGAGAACGCACCCCAGGAACAGGCACTTCCAATTGAGTTAAGAGTAGGATTGGTTGCAGGATTGGAAGAAGAAGAGCAAATGCGAAATCAAGAGTTTCAGGAAACCGACAAGCTAAGACGTGATTTATTGAAAGTCTATAAAACACAACAGGCGTTGGTTCAAGAAGTCAGTGACCTTACCAAACAGCTTCCAGCGAAAAAATGATGATCACCCTGTGAGTTGCCTGAATGGCCGCTCCTCAATAGCATGGAACGCGGGCGTTTACTCTCGGAACGCCGAAATTTAAGTAGTGTCAAGCAAGGATCGATTCGACAATGGGGATTGAGAGCCGGGATTATCTGCGGCATGAAAGTGGTGGGGGAAGTTTCAATTCTTTCAGAATGACTTCTGGTGGCTGGGCCATCAAATATTTGATTATCGCAAATATCGCTGTGTTTCTAGTGGAATGGAACTCTCCCAGCATTGTTAACTACCTAGCTTTAGACCGCGAATCCATTTTTTCCTCGTTCCAAATCTGGCGATTTGTGACTTATGGTTTCTGTCACTCACTTAACGGTTTGGGACATATTTTCTTTAACATGTTCGTGCTCTGGATGTTTGGTCGGTCTGTGGAACCAATCTTGGGGTCACGTGAATTTTTGGCGTTTTATCTGATTGGCGTAGTGATTAGTGGTATTTGTCACATTGCTATCAGCAGTGCACCGGTCATTGGTGCCTCCGGTGGCGTCATGTCTGTTGTATTTCTGACAGCCATGTATTTTCCTCGTATGACCGTGCTGTTGATGTTTATACTGCCCATTGAATTACGCTGGTTGGCTGTACTTTATGCGCTTGTTGATGTCTTTGGAGTTCTAAATCCAGGGGCAGATAGTGTTGCTCACGTGGCACACTTAGGTGGTGCCGCGTTTGGGATTGCTTACAAGTATTTTGGATGGAACTTGTCTGGTAATTTCAATACGAAGTGGAATCAATTCAAATTGAAACGCTCAGCGAGAAAGAGTAAGTTACGTGTCTACTCCGAACCTGATGCCAATTTATCAAAAGCGAGGTTGGACGAAAAAGTGGATGCGATTTTGGAAAAGATCAGTCGTGAAGGCGAAGCGAGTTTGACTGATCAAGAACGCGCATTGCTCAAAGAGGCCAGCAGCAAATATAAAAAACGGTAACCTGTGCGAGTAGGGAATATCTCCTTACAAAAATAGAGTGAAGCAGACAGCAGACTTAATTGACTCCAGGGATTACGCATGTCTCAATCACGAATTGAAGAGCTGATTCATCGAGCACGATCTGGAGATCGCTCTGCCGAAAATGAATTGATGCAAAAATGCCGTGCTTATGTTTCATTAATCGCTCGTGCTCAAATTGAAGGCTGGATGCGCACGAAATTTGATGCTTCCGACTTGGTGCAACAGACATTATTAGAGGCTCATCAGGGACTCGAGCATTTTAAAGGGCAAACAGAGGCCGAATGGTTAGGCTGGTTACGGGGCATCTTAAATCACAATACACTGGATTTTGCCCGAAAATACCAGGGAGCCGCCAAACGCAACGTGAGCAGAGAATTCTCAATTGATCAGGCCGGTGGAAATTCTGATAACTCAGGCCAACAAGGATGGGAGTTGAAAGACGAGACGGAAACTCCAAGTCGAATTCTGTTAAATCGTGAGCAGGAACTTCTGATGGCAGATGCCGTATCGCAGCTTCCCGCTGATTATCAGGAAGTGATTATGTTTCGAAATTTACAAAGACTTTCGTTTAAACAAGTCGCTGAAAGAATGAACCGAAGTCCGGGAGCGGTTCAAATGCTCTGGTTGCGTGCACTAAATCAGTTGCAAGAACATTTGGAAAGTGCCTAACCTCATTACTCGCTTAAATTACTACAGAGTTGCATTGAGATAGAGAGAGCATTGAATCCCGTGACGAATGAGCAAGATAGTCAATCGGAATTGGTAGTTGAGGTATTGAACCAATATCTCGAATATTTACAAGCCAAAGATCAAGAGAGTTGTCACAGCCTACAGGCAGTTAATCCTGAATTAAAAAGGTTAATGGTCTGCCTGGATTCACTAGAACGTTTGGCTCCCGACACCGAAAATTCCAGTTCACAAGATCGTGCTCCCGGATCTGAAGATCCAACGCTCTTATTTTCGAGTCAAATTTCCGGACAGTCCGGTCCTCAACAAAATATCGAGTTCGGAAAATATGAACTTTTAGAGGAACTTGGTCGCGGTGGAATGGGGGTGGTTTATAAGGCACGCCAGAAAGATTTAAACCGCATTGTGGCCTTGAAGACCATTTTAAGTCATCAGTTTGCTTCAGAAGAGGAAGTACGTCGATTTTACCTGGAAGCTCAGGCAGCGGGAAGATTACAGCATTCCAATATTGTTTCCATCCACGAAGTGGGGCAATATTTGGGGCAGCATTATTTCACAATGGACTATATTTCAGGAAATTCATTAGCGAATAATTATTCAAAACCGCTATCAGAAACATCACAAAATCAATTTTACGAGATTGCATCTTTGATTCAGCAGGTTTCTCGTGCAGTCCACTATCTACATTCCAAAGAGATCATTCATCGTGATTTAAAGCCTTCAAATATTTTAATTGATGAGAAGGGTGTGGCTTATGTAACCGATTTTGGGCTCGCAAAAGTATTTGATTTGCTTCAAGAAAACTCTGCCAGTGAAGTTCAAACACAGAGTGGTATGATCGTGGGAACTCCCAGCTATATGTCACCAGAACAAGCTGCAGGTCAGTTAGACAATATTTCTGCTCGTAGTGATATTTTTTGTCTGGGGATTATACTCTATGAACTTTTGACAAAGGTCTCGCCTTTCAAACAAAACAGTCCGTTAGATTCTTTAGTGTATGTGATAGAAGGTGAACCTCCTCTGCCTCATACATTGAATGCAAAGATTCCTCATCATCTGGAATTGATTTGTTTGAAATGCTTAGAGAAAGATCCAGATTTACGTTACCAGACTGCAACAGAATTGGCTGATGATCTGGAGCATTTTATTGCTGGAGAACCGATACAGGCTCAACCTGCTGGATTCAAACAGAGATTTCAACGCTGGTTCCGCAGGCAACCAGCATTGGTTTCGCGTTTGTCGGCGATTGTTCTTTCTGCAGGGATTATTCAAACGGTTTATTCTACAGAGGGAACCGATTTCAATTATCATCTCAAGATCATGACAATTTTTTGCCTGTGGGGAATCTTAGCCTTTTTCTTCCAGTGGGCGCTAGATCATCTAAAGAATAAGGGGAAAGTCCGTTTTTGTTGGGCTGCTGCCGATGTCTCATTATTGACGGGGCTATTGATTTTAGTTGATTCTCCCATCGGAATCTTGTTGATTGGATATCCGATGTTGATCGTTTCAGCCGGGTTATTTTTTTATGTCAGATTAGTATTCTTCACAACCACACTTTCAATGCTTGCTTTTGCAGCACTCGTGTTTCTTAGGCCAGAGTTAACGGAGTTATGGCAATATCCTGTGATTTATGCCGTTGTTCTGGCTATTCTGGGAACGATTACAGCCTATCAAATTTTTCGAGTCAGAGTATTGAGTCGGTACTATGAGCTTCGTCGTCCGGGAAGATAGGCGAAGAGAGCAATTATGCTGCTTTGCCACTTTTTTGAGAAGTGTGCTTGGAAATCAATCGAAACAAAGCTTGCCAGACTCGACCCACTTCCAGTTCTTCCATGCAACATAAGTTTTGAGGACCTCGTTTCGGGCAGCGTTTATTATAACTGCCAGCACAATCGACATTCGTTGATACCAACTCATGCTGGTCACCAGGAGGTCCTGAGCGGAGTGAACTTGTACAAGTAAAGATTCCAGTGACAGGAGTTCCCAGTCCAGCAGCAAGATGCATAGGACCAGAATCATTTGTGAGCAGAAAGTCAGATTCAGTGAGCACAGCCGCCAATTGTTTGAGAGTGGATTCTCCTGCCAGATTGATGACTCGGCCTGTTGGCACAAACTTGTGCAATAGTTGCTGGATATGATTGGTCAATGGTCGTTCATCGGCTGTTCCTACGAGAACGACATTGCAACGAAAGCGTCGGATTGCTTTGGCACCCACGGCCGCAAAGCTCTCTGGTGGCCAGCGTTTTGTGATCCATTGGGCACCAGCGTGAATAGCAAGTGTAGGAACGGGGTTATTCTGGCGATCGAGTTTGCTCTTTGCCCAGGTCGTATCTTCATCACTAACTTTGAGACCAGTCTGTCTTTTAGTTTCGCCTAATCCCAGAGCGTCCGCGACGCGCCAATATTTTAAATAAGCGGGGACCAGCCGCCCTGTGTCAGGAATGGTTAGATTGTAAGCCAGATGCGAACCTTCGCGTGCTGCTTCGATCCCAATTCTCCAAGGCGCACGTGTGGAAGCTGTCATGATTCCGGTTCTTAATAATCCTTGAAGATCGAGTACCAGATCAAACTGGCGTTGTTTAAGATCTTTCAAAAAACGCAACCAATAGCGAACAGAGCTACGCCGACTAAAAGGAATCACATGATCTATATTGGGGTGCCCCTCGAGCAGATTAGCAAAACTATCACGAATAACCCATGAAATCTCTGAATCAGGAAATCGTTCACTGAGCACTGACAGAATGGGCAGCGTCTGCACGACATCACCAAGCGCACTGGGTTTAATAATGCAAATTCGTTTGGCTTCAATTTGATTTAGTTGCGAGATGGAATACTGTGAACTCATCGTGATCGTTTAGTGCTATTGTTTTTGAGTTTGATTGAAGCTGTAAAACCAGCCGGTGGGGCATAATAATGGGAGAAGCGGAATTGAGGCAATATCAGCTTTTTATGCAGTCGCTCTCAATCGGGTGTATTAATGCTTTGAAGTGGTGTTTTTTTCGATTTGAGGGGCTTAAGTTTCTTCAAAGCTCTATTTTGTAATCAATGAAAATACTTTTTTTTTGAGAAACTGCGAAACCAATGATTTCAATTTGAGTTTGATCTCCTAGTGAAGTTAATCAGAAGTGGGAACGATTCCCTGGCTATTTATTGAGAATTAGGAGTTATCTTAATGAGAGTAAGACTATTGCTGGTATCAACATTCGTCTTGGGAGTTGCTGTTTTAGCGGGAACTTCAGTAACTCAGGCTGAAGGAAAGAAAAAGGGAGACCGCCCTAATCGTGAACAAATACTCAAAAAATTTGATAAAGATGGCGACGGAAAACTAAATGAAGAAGAGCGGACTGCTGCGAGAGAAGCACGCGGTAAATCAAAGGGAGCTCAGGGCCCTGGTGGCAAAGGTAAAGGCGGTAAAGGCTTCAATCGTGAAGAAATGATCAAAAAATTTGATAAGAACGGCGATGGAAAATTAGACGAAACAGAACGTAAAGCAGCCCAAGCAGCACGTGCAAAAATGGGTCAAAAAGGCCCTCGCATGAGTCGAGAAGAAATGATTAAGAAGTTCGATAAAGATGGTGACGGTAAGTTGAATGAAACTGAGCGGGCAGCTGCTCGTAAGTCAATGGGAAATCAGCAAGGCCGTCGTGGGGGGATGAGTCGTGAACAATTTATCAAGAAGTTCGATAAAAATGGCGATGGAACGCTTGATGAATCAGAACGGCAGGCGGCAAGAGCAGAAATGATGAAAAATCGGCCTAAAGGGGCAGCCGGTAACCGGGCCAAAGGAAAAGCAGGTGGAAAAAGAAAGAAAAATAAAGAGTAATGGCAGGCCATTAAAACATGATTTGGCTTCTTAAATAAGCCAGTGATGTGAACGAAAAAAGCCGACTGAATCTATTTCAGTCGGCTTTTTTTATTTCCCAATATGAGTGTATTTAACGAAAACTTAGCAGTCTAAAATCAACCGAAGTCGATTCAAGTGACCTTGGCAACGTTACTCTAAAATCGAATTCGGGTTAAGCATGGTCTGTCACGATTTCTTTGTCAAAATAATTGGTGCCCATACCCGCATCAATGACAATTCCTTGAGAAGTAATCCCTGAGGAGCGGGGACTCATTAAAAACGCAGCTGCATTAGCGACTTCTTTGGTTTGGACGGCTGTTTTGCGAAGCGTTGCTTTTTCTGCAAACAAAAAACTATCTACATATCCGGGGATACCCGCAGATGCCGATGTTTTTAGTAATCCAGGGCAGACAGCATTAAAGCGAACTTTTGAAAAATTGGAAAACGATTTCGAAAGAAAGCAAACTGAGGAATCCAAAGCAGCTTTTACCGGAGCCATATAGCCATAATTTTCTGCGGCCATACGAGTTGTTGAGATCGAGATGGTGACCACACTCCCCTGCTCTGGATCAATGAGCTTGCTAAATGCATTAGACAGTGCGATGAGAGAGAAGCAGGAAATATCTACAGCTTGCAAAAAGGCGTTTCGGGGTGTCTGATGAAAGGGGAGCCAACCTGCTGAATAGTCGGCAAAAGCGATCGAATGAACCAAACCATGAATGGTATCATATTTTTGGCTGATATCGGATTGTAATTGATCGATTTCCTGCTGTTGTTCAACATCACAGACATAAATCGGTGCATGTTTTAATAAGTTCTTTAAGGATTCTTTCCGTGCCTCAGACCGAACAATATAGGCCACTTCAGCTCCTGCTTCTTCTAAAACTTTACCGGTCTGAAAGGCAACACTTTTTCGGTTGGCTACTCCAAAAATAAGAATCCGTTTTCCAGCCAATTGCAAAAAGTCCATCAATCATGCTTCCAAGATAGATTAATATAAACAAAACCGGTATATCCACAGTGTTAACCTGAATAACGCAGTTTACTCTGACAAATTTCTTTTTTTTTCGCAATGTGGAATAGATTGTCACTCTCAGATAAGTGGTAATTCGCAATAATGAATGTTATGTCGAGAGGCATTTGAATACCTGCAAATTCTCAATAGTTCTCTGAAAGTTGGATTCATGTTCCAGGCACGCGTTTCCTTGAAATCGTTGGCTCTTTTGTGTCGATCACTCAGTACTATGTTGGAGTCTGGTGTATCGATCACGAAATCATTTGAATTAGCGGCGAAAAAAATGGGGGATCGTCGTCTGCAGCAATCTATTCGTGATATCACAACGGATTTGAAATCGGGAATTGATGTAACATCTGCCATGCGGAAACAGGGATCTTATTATCCTGAACTACTGGTAAATATGGTTAGTGTTGCTGAGCAAAGCGGTGGCCTGCCTGAAGTATTGAAGGCGCTTGCTGAGCATTACGATCATCTGCTGCAAATGCGAAAAAACTTTGTAAGACTTATCGCCTGGCCCGTTTTTCAATTTGTAATCGCAATTCTGGTGATTGCCTTGATGATTCTCATATTAGGGCTTATTGCCAGCGGTCAAGGTGGAAAGCCCATCGATGTTTTGGGGTTGGGTTTATCTGGTCCTAGTGGGGCTATGATTTGGTTGACATGTACGTTCGGATCAATTTTTGCCCTGTTTGTAGCATATCAAATCATGGATCGATTGTTCGGAGGCAAACAATATTTTCACCGTCTGTTTCTTCAAATCCCTGTTATAGGGGGATGTATGCGATCGTTCGCGATTGCACGGTTTTCCTGGGCGTTCGCGCTCACACAGCAAGCTGGCATGAATATTCTCGACTCACTGGAAGCCAGCTTGAAAGCAACCGGTAATGGCGCTTTTATTGGCGAGATTCCTCGTGTTAGTGGGGCCGTCAATGATGGAGAGCACCTCACAGATGCATTAGCGGAGACGAGACTATTCACAGAAGAGTATATTCATATGGTTGATGTGGGAGAGACATCGGGAACCGTTCCTGAAACTCTGGAGCGATTGAGTCCACGTTTTCAGGAAGATGCACAGCGGAGTCTGGCAACATTAGCGGCTGTTCTGGGCTGGCTCATCTGGGCACTTGTTGCCGCGTTTATTATCTTTGTTGTATTCAGAATCGCTTTTTGGTATCTGGGGATACTCAACGATGCCTTAAATAATATCTGAGTTATCAGCCACATTTCATTTTTGTATTTATCATCAACTGATTTTACTACTGATTAGAAACATTAAAGTGTCCCATTTTCATTTTGAACTGATTCATACCGATTCAAAAACTTCAGCACGTGTGGGACGCTGGCATACGCCCCATGGAATTGTGGATACCCCTGCTTTTATGCCTGTGGGGACTCTGGCATCGGTAAAAGGCTTATTGCCAGAGCAACTAAAACAAGTGGGAACCCAACAGGTTTTAGCGAATACGTATCATTTGGCGCTGCGTCCCGGGGCTGATATTGTTGAAGAAATGGGCGGACTACATGAATTCATGAACTGGGATGGCCCGATCTTGACGGACAGTGGTGGGTTCCAAGTCTTTAGTTTAGCACGACTCACAAAAATGGACGATGAACAGGTTGTGTTTCGTTCGCATATTGATGGCAGTCTATTTGAATTGTCCCCAGAAAAAGCGGTGAAAATACAAGAACAACTCGGCGCAGATTGCATCATGTGTCTTGATGAATGTCCCCCTCATGATGTTCCTTCCGAAAAAATGCAGGATGCTGTGGATCGAACAACAAATTGGGCAGCGCGCTGCCGAGATGCGCAGAAGCGTGATGATCAGGCTTTGTTTGGGATCGTTCAAGGAGGAACCGACCAGAAGATGCGGGAACGCTCTGCCGCTGGGTTACTTCCTCTGGAATTTCCTGGCTATGCCATTGGTGGCCTCAGTGTTGGAGAGAAACCTGAGGATATGTACTCTACACTTGATTTTACGACTCCCATGTTGCCTGTCGAAAAACCCCGTTATTTGATGGGGGTAGGACGTCCCTCTGACCTGATCGAGTCAATTATGCGTGGCGTTGATTTATTTGACTGTGTAATGCCAACCAGAAATGGTCGAAATGGAATGGCATTTACCAGCCAGGGACGCGTCAATTTACGAAATCAAAAACATGCTCGAGACTCGAGTCCTTTGGATCCAGAGTGCGATTCACCGGGATCAAAGAACTATAGTCGCGCTTACCTAAGGCATTTATTTATGTCGCGGGAGATGCTGGGCCCGATTTTGATCTCACTTCACAATATTGCTTTTTATCAAAAATTATTACGAGATTTACGTCAAGCAATACTCAATGATCAAGTTGAGGAGTTTAGGGCGGTTCACCTTGCTCGTTGGAACGCATCTTTCTAAGATACAGCTTACAACATTGCTAGATAACTCCTGAATTTGTTTAGGTTTGGGCCGATTCAGGCTTGGTAATTTGACGTGCTTGCTTGAAAATTACATATGTATTAACTTGCATGTTTAGATGCGTTTTTCCTTAAGTTGTTATTTTGTAGTACTTTAAGGGGATTCATTTGCAGCCTTGGAAGAGAATTAAATGAACTTTTTACTTACAACGTTATATTTATTTGCCGAAGAAGCACCTGTCAAAGATGCCCCTGGTCCTTCTCAGATCCTTCAATTTTTACCCATAGTCGCAATTGTGATTTTCTTTTACTTGATAATGTTTCGTCCTCAGCAAAAAGAACGAGCCCGCCGCGAGAAGGCATTAAACGTATTGAAGAAGAATGATCGTGTTGTCAC
>JAJDEK010000362.1 GCA_029259875.1 Planctomycetaceae bacterium | reverse complement strand
CGGTCTGCTGGCCATTATGGGCGTGATTCAAATGGGAGCCCCTTATGTGATCTTTTCCCACGCTGTCAAAACCGTCAATTCACAAGAGGCGGCATTGCTGGTACTGGCCGAACCGATTTTGAATCCGATCTGGGTTTGGATATTTTGGGGTGAGACTGTCTCGCTCACAACGCTTGTGGGCTGTTCGTTGATTATTCTGGGACTAGCAGTACGATTTTTATTTTTCAGACCAAAGTTGATTTTGGAACCGAAGCAGACTCATCTTTGAGAGAGTTTCACCGTTTGCATCTCATGGTATCGCGCCTCTTGTGTTTTGAGTTCAGACTGAAAAAATTTGATCGTATCAATAGTCGTTTCACCCCATTCGGCGTTATGGCGATCCTCTAATATTTGAAACAGTTCATCCGGTGGTTGAGTTTTGATACGGGCTATCGTTAGATGTGGATGAAAACTTTTGCGTTCAGGAGCATAGCCTAGTTTCCCTGCTTCTGTTTCCAAATACTCTGCCATTTCTGTTAAAACTGTACCATTGGTGGTGATTCCTGCCCAAATCACATTCGGACGCTCAGGACGGGGGAATGCGCCCAGTCCTTTCAGCGCCAATTTCATTCGCGGGAACCGCGTTCGCATTGTTTTCAGAATCGAACTAATGGGCATGATGTCTTCTAAATCAGTCGGACCAAGAAACTTCAACGTGATATGCATCTGTTCGACGGGAATCGGCTTGACGCCAGAGCCCAGTTTTTCCAACTTTTGCATTAATTTTTTGAGGCCACGTGGAGGTTGAATGGGGACAGCGATAAACGTGCGGGTGCGATTGGTGTGCATCATGAGTCAATTTGTATTTCCATCAGAATAACGGAAATTTTATTTACCTATTTCTTTTTCTGGTTCCAAAGTGCTTTTAATTGATCGAAGCCCTGCAAAGGTTGTTCGCCAGACTTCATTTCGTCCGAAAGTTTGGCTGCAGGTGGCGACTTTCTTTTAGGAGTTCTTTTCTTTTTTGGCTTCTGCTCAGTTTTACTGGTAGCGGCTGGATCGGGCTTTTTTTGATCGGGCTGTTTTTTAGGGGCAGGCGGTTTCGAAAAATGTTCTTTTTTCGACTGACGATCTGTGCCCGGTTTGATTAGTGTCAGAGACACACGGCGCCGCTCCAGGTCAACACCTAAAACCCAGGCAGTGATCACATCACCCACTGATACAAATTGATAAGGATTTTCAATGAAGTGCGTGGCCATCTCACTGACGTGAATGAGTGCACTGTCTTTTAAGCCAACATCAACGAACGCACCAAAGTCAACCACGTTTAGAACTGTTCCCTGTAGCTCCATCTCTTGAACCAATTGTTCGAGCTTTAAAACTCCCTTTTTAAAAATTGGGCCGGGTAAGTCGGAACGCGGGTCACGTTTTGGTTTTACAATTGCCTCCAGAATATCTTCCAGAGTCGGCAGGCCAATCTTGATACTCTGACTCAGTTGTTTTTTATCAACCTGAGAGACTTTTTCAATAATCGAAGCACGGTCGTTGGCTGAGGTTTTCAGGCTGTCTTGCGGCAGATCAAGTTGTGTGAAAACTTTGTGAGCGTGTTCATAACTTTCCGGATGAATCCAGGTGGAGTCCAGAGGTTCGTCGCCTTCATCAATTTTCAAAAAACCGGCCGCTTGTGTGAAGGTTGCCTCGCCAACCCCCGCGACATCGAGAAGTTGTTTTCGATTCTGAAAGGAGCCGTGATTCTCGCGCCATTCGGTGATCCGTCTGGCGATCAATTGGTTCATTCCCGAAACGTGCCGCAGTAACGACGCACTCGCGTTATTCAGATTCACGCCGACATAATTGACACATGATTCTATCACTTCATCCAGCGATTCTTTCAGACGTTTAGAATTCACATCATGTTGGTACATGCCAACGCCCAGGTGCTGAGGATCGATTTTAACCAACTCACTCAAAGGGTCTTGCAATCGTCGACCAATGGAAATCGTACCTCGAATCGTGGCATCCAGTTCGGGAAATTCTTCTCTTGCAACTGGGCTGGCAGAGTAGATACTAGCACCGGCTTCATTCACGATTAAATAACGCGCATCAGGTAGATTCTGCTCGATCATCTCTGTGATGATTTCTTCTGTTTCGCGGCAGGCGGTACCGTTGCCAATGGCGACGAGCTTGCAATCATGTTCCTGCATAAATTCAGCTAACTTGTTGCGCGCATAGTCTTTTTTCTCTGGGGAACCAGTGACATACACCAAATCATTCGCCAGACAATTTCCCATTTCGTCGAGTACTGCGAGTTTGCAGCCGGTTCTTAATCCGGGATCGACGGCCAGAATGCGTTCGCCTCGCAAAGGTGGTTGAAGCAGTAAGTTTTTAAGGTTACTAGCGAATACAGAAACAGCATGCTTTTCCGCTTTTTCGGTCAGCTCACGGCGGATCTCTCGGTCAAGGCTGGGCAGAATCAAACGCTGCAATGCATCGGTAACCACCTGCGTCAGAAATTCGGCAAAGCGATGATTACTTAAGTTTAATTGGCGGATAATTGATGAGCAGGCGGAATCTTCAGCCCATTCAAAACGCACGCGTAGTGCTCCGGATTTTTCTCCTCGGTTCATCGCGAGAGTACGATGGTGGGGCACTTTGCCGCCGTGTTCCGAGAAGTTAAAGTAATCGCGATATTCCTGCCCGGATTC
>JAJDEK010000361.1 GCA_029259875.1 Planctomycetaceae bacterium | reverse complement strand
CCTGATTTAGGTCGGGTCACAGGGCAAGTGACTTTGGATGGCCAACCTTTGGCCGGAGCAAACGTTTATTTTCAACCCGTTGAAGGAGGTCGAAACTCGACTGCAACAACCGATGACCAAGGAAACTACATTCTGGACTATCTACGTGATTTGAAGGGAGCAAAAATAGGGCGGCATAAAGTTCGAGTCTCTACGTTTGTCGAACCAGTCAAAGGTGATGACGGAAAGGTTGAAAATCCTGGCAAAAAAGAACTGGTTCCCGATAAGTACAACAAACAGACTGAATTAGAAAAAGAGGTGAAGGCTGGTGAAAATGTTATCAATATAGAGATAACATCACCCTGATCAGCTATAGCTTCTTCCGGATCTTGTAAAAACCGGTGATGGATTTCCAACCCAAGAGTACAATGAAAAACCAGAGTAGATAATTCAACATGTCCGGAAATAAATAGACATCAACGGGAAACCAGGCGTAAACAATCAATCGGGGACGGATGAGCCAGCTATAAGGAATTGCTAATGAGCTACGAATCATGGCAAAGACCACGACCAATGTATAGAAAAAGAGATACAAGCTGCCAGAGATTACGTTGATCAGCCCGTAGTGAATCATTGTCATAGTCGTAAACGCAACGACGAGTTGGTCTGATGTGGTATCCGTAAAAGACCCACGATTGCCGGCAGTTCCCGTTAAGCGGGCTAGGGGACCATCGATTCCGTCTAGCAAAACATGCAACGTGAGAAGGCAAAATGCGAATGGCTTTGCCAGATTCCAGCTTAAACCGTAGGTAAAACAAAAGCTGAGTCCACACAGAAACGAAAGGCATGTGAGATGGTTGGGAGTAATTCCCCATTTCACAAAGAGTTTCAGCAAAGGCAGTAACAATAGATGGCGACGGGCCTGTGAAGAGTCCATCATTTTTGTTTCGCCGTTGCCGTAGACGGTTACTTTTCGTTGTGATTTCTCGTTTGAAGACACGTCTGTGATCCCTAAAGTGTTCGATTCTCGCAAACGATTTGATGAAAATCGGTTTCATTCTTTAAGGCGTGAACGAAGTGAGGAGATCACGAGTTATTTTGAAATATTCAGAATTTAGCGAATTTCCATGACTACAAAAGCTGCTAAACCCGTTTAGCTGAACGTTTAAAAACGATGTGCTTCACCCACCACGAACCGAACTAGTGCCGTGATAAACAGGCCTGCAACCATAGCCAGAAAGCAACTTCGTTTACCACAGTGTTCGATTAATGAGGCATGTTTCATTTCGTGCAACGTACCCATATAGAGGAATGTACCGGCTCCCAATGAGAGGACGATGGCTTTGAGTAATGCGGTAGAAGCGGAAAGATCATTGTGAACGAATCCTCCCAAAATGATTCCCAGCGGAGTGATTAGTGCAAAAAAAGTAAACAGGATTATTATTTGCGTTCGAGAGAGTGTGCTACGAACCATCGTGAGCATTAAGGCAAAGGCTGCGGTTCCCTTATGGAGAATAATAGCGATGAAAATTAATGTAGCTGCGGTATTGTCACTCATTCCTAAAGTGGTTCCTAAAAAGAATGAGGGAAGTGCTATCATGGTTGTCATGACCAACGGAATACGTGCAGGCAACCGTTCATTTTCTGTCCTAATTCGTTCTCGTCCTATTGAATGCATCGTCATGTGCTCCATCGCTAGCAGCCCTAAAAAGGCAATAATGGCAATGACAGAACCGATGGGATAATCGAGTTCTGGAAGCTCTTGCTGAAAAATGTGAAAGGAGGCAGGGAGTAACATCGTTAATGAAAGTGCAAGAAACACACCTGCAGAAAACGCTTCACCTCGCGGGAATCCCCCATTAGTACGGACCTGTCCCGGCTTAGCAAATGGAAAATAACCCCCAGCAAAAGCGATCAGTAGAATAATGAAAAGATAAACCCATTGTATTACTGTTAACATAGAGACGCCGATTCAATGGGTATCCAGATAGGTTTGGTACTGTAAGCTTTCTGCCAATCTCGTGCTTGTTTGATATGCCCGCATTCAGAAATTATCGGCAGCTATGTGATTAAAAAAGTATATAAACGCACTGGCATTCTACAATGTAAGGTTTAAGACCTGTCTATTCATCATCGTCGAGTGTCTTTAACATTTTTTCAATGGCTCCAGTTGCTTTCACTTCTTCAAATGTTTTACGAAATGTTTTCTTGGATTCAGGATCAAGATCGGGGGCATGCCCATGCTCCAGTATGTACTCACGCATCGATTCTAGTGTAGCCTGATCAAAATAATGATCGGTCATGGCCAGTGAGATGATCATCTCATCGTCTGTGCGAGGCCTTGCGTGACATTGATTACAAGGGACAAATGAGCCAGATTTCAAATGGCCACATTGAAAGCAGACTGCTGTTGTCATTACTTATCCTTTTAAAATTGAATTCTGATAGTCATTCAAAATTGCTCTACCGATTGTTCTTTTTTGTGTTGCTGTGCAGATTGTAGCAAAGTTTATACAGAAACTACCTGAGATTTATTAGGTTTACTTTTTATATCGGCCGATTTTGATATTATGAATGTAATTCGCTCTCGTGTCCAATAACCGTCTGTTTCAGGATTACAGAATCGAAGGAAATATCTGCTGACCTACTTTTGAGTATTCACCATACAACGAGATAGTTCGTTGTAGTCTTTTGAATGATTAAAGAACTGATTGCAAGATGCATTTTCTTGATTATGCCGTGATTCTGGCTTATTTACTGGTCTCAGTGGGACTCGGTATCTATTTTGGTCGCAACCAATCGCGTAAAGAGTTTTTCGCCGCTGGTAAGTCAATGGGTTGGCTACCTGTGGGGTTGAGTGTGATGGCAACCCTGTTTTCATCCAACAGCTTTGTGATGTATCCCTCGATTGCTTATGGGAGCGGCTTGCGAATTTGTTTGTTTCTGGTTGCCATTTCCCTGATGGCGCCACTGATTTTATGGGTCTTTATTCCCGTCTATGCACGTTTGAATTGTCAGACGGCGTATGAGTATCTGGAACGCCGCTTTCATGTTTCGGTGCGTTCACTAGCGAGTGGATTGTTTATTCTATTGCGCATTGGCTGGATGGCGTCCGCAACATATGCTGCTTCCGTTGTTTTGGCAAACGTGATGCAAGTCTCGCAAGTCTCTGTCATCGTCGTCCTGGGAATTGTTTCTATCTTCTACACAATGCTAGGTGGTCTGCGAGCAGTTATGTGGACCGATGTGATACAGTTCTTTATCTTCACTCTCACTATTTTATTGACTCTCGGTTTAATTTTCGGTCAAACCGAATTGGGGGTTTCAGGCGTCATTTCGACATATTTTGAAGGTCGAAGTAACTTGCTGGTTGATTTTACCCCTTCTATGACGTTGGAGTACGGCAGTTGGGCTGTGTTGATCGGACTGTTTCTCGAAGCACTTTCTGCATTTGGCGCAGATCAAGTGGCCGTGCAGAGATACATTGCCGCGCGATCTGAAAGAACATCACAGATCGGATTCATGATTAATGTGATTGGGATGTGGACTGTGGTTCCGGGGTTACTGGCCGTTGGGATGGGGCTTTATGCTCATTACCATCAGTTTCCGGAAGAGATGGTGTCGGTGCTGGCGACAGAACTCAATGGAGAATTGCCTGACTGGAGAACGAATGGCGCAGGTAACGGAAATGGAATGTCTATTCCTGAGTATTATCAATCGTATCCTGAATATGTTGCCGAGGACATTCGGGCATTAAAACTACAGGATCAGGCTTTGCCCCAATATGTACGATTACATTTTCCTCCTGGAGTTGTGGGTTTGTTTTTAGTCGCGTTG
>JAJDEK010000037.1 GCA_029259875.1 Planctomycetaceae bacterium | reverse complement strand
GAACTCGCTGGGGTGGAGCGATTACGGCTGCTAAGTTTCTAGAAAACTTCGTTGACAAAACTCCCTGGGTTCATCTCGATATCGCAGGTCCTGCGTTTGCTTCAGCGAATCTGCCTCACCGTGAAGGCGGCGGAACAGGTTGCATGGTTAAGACACTGGTCGAAGTCGCTGACCAATTCAAAACCAGCAATTGATTGAAACGCGTTACTTTTTCTTCGTTTCTCTGCTCAAAGCCCCCAGGTCTTTTAAGGATTCTGCGGGGCGTGCTGTTGTTCCCCGTGGTCCTTTAAACTGTTTTTTCACCGGAAAATTTTTTAGCACAGGTTCTGGTAACGCTCCTGCCTTGTTCAGACAAGCAGAATGAGGAGTAAGAAAGAATAGATTCTTTTCAGCATTCTGAAATCCGGGATCATCGCCGGAATAGACTTCCTTTTCCGAACTCACATTCCCAAAACTTCGGGAATGAGCGGTCTTCCAACCTTTTTTTAGCCAGTTATGACTGAGACTGGCTGTCCCCGAGTCATCTAAAATCGCAAAGCTTTTTCCAGCATGAGATGTATATAAAATGTTGTTACGACAATCCAGGTGCTCTCCGTTGGTAGACAGTCTCACCAAAGTTGTGGATGCACGCCTTGAAACAATCGTATTGTTATATAAAAAGAGGGTCCCTTTGCGATAAGCGCTTTCATCACCACTATCACCACCATAGTGAATCACCTGACTATTGGGATCTTCTTTCTGCTTTATCAGCACGTTACCGTAAACATAGGTCGTTCGGTAACGTGGATCGTAGCGAATCGTATCGCCTCCTTCCGAATCGACAAGATCCAACGCACGATTTCCACCTTCGATCCAATTGTATCGTACAACCAAACCGGCAGAACGGTCTTTGAGATTATTTCCCAAACATTCTTTTCGTAATGGTCCGAGGTAGTTTCCCTGAAACGTAATCCCGGCTGCTTCTGTGTAAATATTGTGCTCATAATAACTGTCTGCGATACCGTTGTGATAAATGGAACAGTTCTCGACTAATAAATCTTTTGTCTCATATGCGACAAACAGGCCATTCCCGCAATCGTGCAAATAACAATTACGAATCGTAATATGCTCACCCTTTTCAATAAAGATGGCGGCAGCATTCTGGAAGTACTTCTGTAACCCATCCGAGTTGAAGTAAAAAAAGGTTGGCCGCGCGCTACGAATATCCAGATTCTCTATCACGATATAAGCAGGCATCGTATCAGCGGGGTCTCTGGCACCACCAATCTTGATGATCCCACGCTGCTCTCCCCAGTAACGCAACTCGGGGCGGGTCATGGCCCGACGCCCATCGATCACAGGTAATTCCCCTTTGTCAGAAGGAATCCCTTTTATGATTATCGGTTTGTCTTTTGTTCCCCGACGACAGAGTACCCACTTTGTATGATAAGGTTGCGGCCGCCAATGAATGTGTACCTCATCCCCAGCAATCAGACTTTCCCAGGGAACTTTTTCCACTTGTTTATATTTTTGATCAGAGCCCACCTGATAAATCGCGGACTCGACTTCTGCTACTGACAAGCAGAGAGAAAAATACGAAACTACTAATAGGAGATAGTTTGAAGAGAGGGCACTTCGTAGTTGGGAACCTTCCTGATTAACGAAATCACGTTGATACACCCCATTTCTCCCTATTCCTACTATCAATGGCGAATTCGCTTTATTTGCCGAAGCTCTTATCGGAACTCCCAGAATTCAAATCTACTTAGTGAACCTGAGCGGGAACCCATTGTACTCGGCGTGTTCCCTGTTGATGAATTGCAGCATCGGGGATCACGGTAGGAGCATGTAACATGGCCGGTGGCACTGAACTCGATTTTGGCATAGGATCTTCTGCAGCAGGTGCAGGAGCAGGTTTGTTAAGAATACTATTGTGACCATTCTCGGGAGCAGGTGTGATTTTTTGAGGGACAACCGTAGATGGAGAGCCTATAACTTCTCCTGGACTAAAATTAGAACCATGAGCCCCTTGAGGCCCACAATGCGGACAACTGGACTCTGGGGCGTATGTCTGTGGAGCATAGCTTTCTGGTGCGTATGTTTGTGGCGCGTAAGAATCAACGGGCCCTTGTATATTAAATGTGCCGGAAGCCAGCATCCCGGGAACTGAAGTTCTACAACCGCCAGTGCAACAACTTCCACAAGGATTACAACAGCGTTTCCTCATTCGATGTGCACGGTGCTCTGAAAGCGAACATTTGATATCATCTACAAAGTTTGTTGGGCCATAGAACTGGCCACCACAAACCATTCCAGTCGAAGGATCATAATAGCCTGGTCCGACGCATCCGGTTAAGGGCAGACAAAGTAAAATCCCAGCACTTAGCTTCAGCAACGAATACATTTTGAAATCCGGTCAATCTCTAAATTTGAAATATGAGGCAACAACTGGCTCGAAAATAGAGATCTTTTTAGAAAAGTACCCCTATCATCAAATCTATCGACATTTCAAAATGTTAAGCTTTAATGATTATATAAATTTTAACGACCAAGAGGGTTGCTAAGCCTTTGAAGCTCATAAACACCTAAATCGTTTAATGGCATTACTTATGAATGGTCTGATATGACAGAACAGGAACAAATTCAACTCGGAAAAATTGGATTTCGAGCAATGTGGAAGTTTGGAGGGCTCACACCTTGGGATTTGATCCGACAGGCTGTGAGAGGATATAACCAACATAGACTCAGCGCACAAAGTGCTCAATTCGCTTATTATGCGATGTTTACGCTTGTCCCATTACTCATTGTCATTATTGCATGCACGGCACAATTACCGATTAGAGGCGTCATTGCTAGTATGGAAAATGCAATCAATCAAGGACTTCCGACTGCCGTTTCTCAAATGCTGTTTGCTCAGATTGAGGACATTCAAAAAAATTCCACTTATAGCCTGATCATGGCTGGCTTAGCTCTTCTCTGCTGGGGAGGAACACGTCTGTTTTTCACAATGGGCACAGGATTAGATGCGATTTTTGAAGTCGATCATAGACGAACATTCTTAAAAGCAGGCGGGCTCTCTCTGTTACTCACTTTTGGAGTCTTGTTGTTGTTCTTAACTTCTGTAATTCTGTTAGTGCTCGGTCCCGAATTAGCCCGTTTAGTGCTCGAATACTTTTATACTCCCTGGTTACACTTGTTACTTTCTGCAGGCGTCCGCTGGTCGATTGCTTGCGGATTTATGTTAATCTCAACATCGGTGATCTACTGGGTCGTTCCCAGTGTGAAACTCCCCTGGAAAGTTATTACCCCCGGTAGCCTGTTTGTCGTCATCAGTTGGGTCATTATGCTACAGGGCTTTCGTTTGTATGTAGAAAACTTCGCTCATTACAACGAGACTTACGGCACGTTAGGAGGCTTCATTGTACTTCTTGCCTGGTTATATTTGACGGGTGCGATACTCATGATGGGCGGAGAAATCAACGGAGTCATTTACCGTTCAGCCAAACAAAAAGCGGAGAAGATCCCTTAGGGTTCTATAACATGGCAGTAGACCCACATTTTGCTAATATCACCAAGCTCGAAATTAACCGAATACGTTCAATAATATTGCTTGCTCTCGGCAGGAAACAACAGTTGCAAGAGATTTGCCCAATGAGCCTGGTATTGTTAAAAAGATCAAAAAGGCGTTGTAAAGTGTATGATTTCAAGCACTTCATTATTGACGGACTGCTATTCTAACCGATAAAATAACATATAAAATATCTTTTATGAATCATTCACACGAAGGATGCTCAAATATGTTCCGTGTTGAATTTGGAAAAACAGGTAAATACTGCGATGGTTTGAATCGACGCAATTTTCTGCAAATTGGTGTGGCAGGAATGGGTTCGGCGAGCCTCTCGCAAGTATTGCACGCCAAAGAGGCTTCCGAACAACATGGAGTCAAAGCCAAAGACACTTCGGTCATTCTGCTCTGGTTAGATGGCGGTCCCAGCCATATGGATCTTTACGACCTGAAGCCGGAAGCTCCCAGTGAAAACCGAGGAATTTGGAATCCGATCCATACCAATGTCCCAGGGATGGACATTACAGAAATGTTTCCTCTTCAGGCAAAATGTGCTGACAAGTTTTCTATTGTGCGTTCTCTACACCACAATACCGGTGATCATTTCACAGGCGGACACTGGATGCTGACCGGTCGTGGCGGCGTGAGTGGGGGAAGTACTCCTGGTAAGAACCCTTCCCTCGCCTCGATGGCCACAAAAGTTCTGGGGCCGCGTGATCCTGGTATGCCAGCTTATGTTTCTGTTCCCTATGCATCCAGTATTGGTTTGCGACCGGGTTACTTCGGTGGAAACTTCCTGGGAGTTCAACACAATCCCTTCGAAACAGGATCAGACCCAAACAACAAGAATTTCCAAGTCAAAAATTTGAATCTGGCAAATGGGTTATCAGTCCAACGTCTGAAAGACCGCAAAGCATTGTTAAAGAGTTTTGACAAACTCCGCAAAGACGTGGATCAGTCGGGTATGTTGGGATCGATGGACCGACTGGATCAGAAGGCCTATGAAATGGTCACCGGCGAGAAAGCCCGCAAAGCATTTGATCTGAATTCGGAAGACGAAAATATTCGAGAACAATATGGCCGTCATACCTGGGGACAAAGTGTCTTACTGGCACGTCGCCTGGTAGAAGCGGGAACCACATTCGTCACTGTCCACTTCGGAGGTTGGGACCACCACTGGAACTTGCAAAGTGGAATGGAAAACTATCTACCCCGTGTTGATCAAGCAGTCAGTGCTCTCTTTGGAGACCTCGCTCAACGAGGATTAAGTGAAAAAGTTCTCGTCGTGCTCTGTGGAGAATTTAGTCGTACACCGCGCATGAACAATGGCGGCAATGGTGGTCCTCCATTAAGTAAAGGGACTCCCGGTCGCGATCACTGGGGAAATTCCATGTTTTGCCTCTTAGGTGGAGGTGGTGTCAAAGGAGGTCGAGTCATTGGCGCTACCAATCGACTGGGAGACTCTCCCGCCGATCGCCCAGTACGACCCGGACATATTCATCACACCATCTACCGTGCTCTGGGCATGGATCCTGAAATTCACTTCCTCGATCATTCTGGTAGACCAACGGTCGCCATCGACCATGGTGAAGTGATTCATGAACTCTTTTAATCTCTGAATAGTTGGTTGAAATTTTGCCTTTCAACGTGCAGCAATCACAATCTCTCCAACAGCCCCATGAGCCCGGCCGCTCAAAACGCCAATGGGGGATGTTCCTATTATTGACTGCCTCTCTAAGTCTACTCTGGCTAGTTATTCTTCCACGCGCTGCGGAAATCCCACAATTACGATCGGATATCGACTTTTTAGAACAGAAAAAAATCGATCCGACGGCGATGTTTTATTCCGATCTCGAAACGATTGAAGACACCGTGCAAAACATTCGTAATTTCCACCAGGAAAATCCCCACGCTTTATGGTAAACTTCAAGTCGTGTTTACTGTTCTAATCGCCTTTTTACTTGAGATCAGGCATCGACTCTTCGTAAAGCAAGATAGAGTATCTTTACTCAAGAGACACTTATGGATCAACATCAATTCAAACTAGCGCTTGCCGCTTTCTCGTCAACACAGGGAAAAACATTATCTGAACTGTCAGAAGAGCGTCCTGTGCTCATCGTGTTTCTTAGGCACGGAGGTTGCCCGTTCTGTAGGCAAGTGCTGGCACAACTGCAGGCATTATCAGAACAACTCACAGAGCGGAATCTGCAACTGGCAATCGTCCACATGATGGACTATGAACAGGCCGATAAACTACTGTCCCGCTATCAACTACAAAACGTGCAGAGCTTCAGTGACCCGGATCGAAAACTCTATGAACTCTTTCAAGTCAAAAGAGGCAATCTGGCTGAGACCATCGGGCCTGCCATCTGGTGGTCCGGCTTCAAAACCACGGTACTCTCTGGTTACTTGCCTGGAATTCCCGGTAAAGATATTCAACAACTGGGTGCAGCCTTAATCTTCGACAAAGAAAAAGTTGTTGCTAGCCACTTCTCAGAAAATTCGGCAGACTTGCCTGACTGGGATCAACTCCTCGCTTGCGAGATTCCTCGCCGTTAAAATTTGATTGGTTTCCAATTCGAATCCAAACTGTCATAATACTGAGATATATGGACAATCACTCAAGCTCCTCATCCTGATTTAACCCCATCCTATTAGATATATAAATATGCAAGACTTTCCCAAAACTATTGAGAATGTAGAACAACTAGAAGAACTATTAAGCCGCCCAACCCCTCAAGTGATCAAAGCATTGGAACAAACCAATGGCGATCTGATTCTCCTTGGAATCGCTGGAAAAATAGGGCCGACTTTGGCGCGTATGATCATTCGAGGAGACCAGGAGGCAGGCATTCATCGTCGTATCGTCGGCGTCAGTCGCTTCTCCGACAAATCAAGCCGGCAACCTCTAGAAGACTTGGGAATTGAAACCTTGAAAGGCGATTTGCTTGATGTCGATTTTATCAATAGCCTGCCCGATGTTCCAAACGTAATTTATATGGCGGGCATGAAATTTGGTGCGACAGGAAATGAATCGCTTACTTGGGCTATGAATACCTATCTTCCTGCACTCGTCAGCAACAAATACCAGAACAGCCACATTACTGCTTTCTCAACGGGTAATGTTTACGGGCTTGTGGATGCATCAGGGAACGGATCAATCGAAACAGACAAGCCCAATCCGGTGGGCGAATATGCAATGAGTTGCCTGGGGCGCGAGCGAATGTTCGAACATTTCAGCCACACACTTAAGATTCCCATGACACTCGTTCGATTGAACTACGCGACTGAATGTCGATATGGCGTGTTAGTAGACATTGCACAGCAGGTTTATCAGGAAAAAACTATTGACGTTTCGATGGGGTACGTCAATGTGATCTGGCAAGGAGATGCCAACGCCATGACGCTCTGCTCGATGCCCGATGTTTCATCCCCTCCCACTTTTTTGAATGTCGCGGGTCCGCAAATTCTCAGTGTTCGCGAAATCAGCGAACGGTTTGGAAGCTTGTTCGGCAAACCCCTTCATTTCAGCGGAACTGAATCGCAGGACGCCTTACTCAATAATGGCCAATACGGGTACCAACGTTATGGTGATCCCTTGGTGGAAGTCGACCAAATTCTTGGTTGGATTGCCGACTGGATACAACACGAACGACCTCTACTTGGCAAACCTACCCATTTCGAATCGCGCAGCGGCAAATTTTAGAATAATTTTAAATCAACTCACCTACGCTTAGATACGCAGGAAATCAGTATTGTGAATCCATCGCTTATCACACAAACTTTACAGCAAGGAACCGCAATTCCTGCACACCCACTTGCTTTAACATCCGCTCGCAAACTTGATGAACGTCGACAAAGAGCCCTTTCGCGGTATTACATTGCCAGCGGAGTTGGCGGACTGGCTGTCGGAGTACACACGACACAATTTGAAATTCGCGAGCCGGGTATTGATCTATTTCAGCCCGTCTTAGAGTTGGCGGCAGAAGAAATGAACCGTGCTGACAAACAAAGGATAGCCCCTCTGTTACGTGTCGCTGGCATCTGCGGAGAGACCAGTCAAGCCACACGAGAAGCAGCTATCGCCAAAGATGCCGGTTATCACTTTGGTTTGCTCAGTCTCGCAGCACTGAAATCTGCCGATGAAGACACATTAATCAACCATTGCACAGCGGTCTCTGAAATCATTCCGGTATTTGGTTTCTATCTGCAGCCGGATGTTGGCGGTCGCTTGCTGCCTTACTCTTTCTGGCATCGATTTTGCGAAATTGAAAATGTTGCGGCAATCAAAATGGCACCTTTCAATCGTTATCAGACACTCGATGTGATTCGCGCGGTCACAGAATCAGGGCGGGAAGACATCGCCTTATATACCGGAAACGACGACAACATCGTTCTTGATCTTGTGACTCCCTTTCGTTTTCAGATAGAAGGCAAACAGATAGAACGTCGCATCGTCGGTGGCCTACTTGGACACTGGGCTGTCTGGACACACAAGGCAGTCGAAATTCTCAAAGAATGTCAGAAAGTCGTCGCATCAGAAAAAGCGATTCCGCTCTCGATACTCCACCGAAATACCGAAGTCACAGACTGTAATGCTGTATTGTTTGACGTGGCTAATCGCTTTCAAGGTTGCATTCCTGGTATTCATGAAGTCCTCAGACGTCAGGGCCTGCTGGAAGGGATCTGGTGTCTGAATCCGAATGAAACGATGGGACCTAGACAGGCAGCAGAAATCGACAGAATCTATCAAGCCTATCCTCACATGAATGACGATGAGTTTATCGCAGAACACCGTGATGACTGGTTAAACGGGTGATTCTTTTGAGTCGCTTCAGAATCCTTTTGAAGTTTGCCCTTCTTTTCTCTATCTACCATCACTTTGCCTGAAAGCGGGAATTGTCTTTCAGGTGAAATAACTTTAATCAAAGACTAATTAGATCATCCATAACCCAAGTTTTGGACCGGGGTTGACGATAATGATAAAACCGGTTAATTAAAGTCTCTCTTCTCAATATAGACATCCCCAACCGATAAAATATTCGTAAATCATATCCAAATAAGCATTTATCGACGAAGGACCGTCAAAATGTTTGATGACCACACCACCAAAATTCTACAAGAGGCTATCAACGAAATGTTAGTCTGGGTAGGTTTTGGTACCTTAGTCGGTCTGGCTGCGAAAGCCATTATGCCTGGTAAAGACCCTGGCGGAGCTGTGAGCACATTGCTGATGGGGATTGGTGGTAGTGTCGTTGGATGTGGCACACTCATGTTTTTCTGGGATGGTGCCCGCGTCACTCCGATCAGTACTGTTGGTTTTATGGCCGCAACAGGTGGAGCTTTTATTCTCCTATTCTTCTATCGCTTACTGTCTGGCTCCTTCTTTGCCGAAGCAGAAGATGGCGAACGCTGGTTACACCGCCGCCGCCGCCGACGTCGCGCTCGTGGGCTTGTCGACGAAACCTACTAAAATCTCTTGTACCAAAGCTCTACGAGCTAAACCTGATATAATAATCAACGGGTTTTGGCGGAATTAATTTTGGTGTGATTCACTTGCAAGCCATAAAACATATTATTATAAACACTTAACAGTTAGGCCGAGTGGCGGAATTGGCAGACGCACGGGACTTAAAATCCCGGGTCCGTAAAGGGCGTGGGGGTTCGAGTCCCCCCTCGGCTAACTTTTAGGCTCGCGTATTCTCGCACAATTCCGCAAACTAGTGCAGAATAACGCGTTACACTGAAACGCTATTTTTCATTTTGCGGGAATATGCGAGTGTACGCGGCAGTGTACTGCACCGGATTATGCACCGCTTTTTTAAAGTCCTCTTCACGGACTTGTAAATAGCTTTTTAAAGCCACTGTTGGCGAGTTTCCAAGCCATGCCACAACGGTCTGAATTGGGAAGCCTTCCGCCAAAAGTTCCGTCTCTCGCGTGCTTCTGAGATTCTGAAAAAGCTTAGGCCAGGGCTTCAAACCAGCACGAATAACGAGCCTTTTGAACGAGGTTCTTAAGTTATGACTACCTGTTCTCTGTTTCACGATGACATGCTCTGCACCTTCGTTGGCCTTGTCAAAGCACTCTTCTAAATGAGGCCTGAGCTGTGGGAATAGTGGAACCACCCTACCCTCTTTGCCTTCATGATGAGCCGTCTTAGGGCTACTC
>JAJDEK010000360.1 GCA_029259875.1 Planctomycetaceae bacterium | reverse complement strand
AGGAACAGTAATCTGAATATTACTTTCAGCAGCCATCTGCAGGAATCGTTCGTAACGTGCACTGGAATGTTCTGGCCCTTGCCCTTCAAACCCGTGAGGCAGCAGGAGCACGATACCACTGTAGCGCTGCCATTTATCTTCGGCACTCACAATGAATTGATCGATAATCACCTGAGCCGCATTACAGAAATCACCAAATTGTGCTTCCCAGATAATCAAACCATCGGGGCAGTCTAAACTATATCCGTAATCAAAGCCGAGCACTCCCGCTTCGGAAAGCGGGCTATTCACAACCTCAAATTTCCCTTGTCCTTCTACCAAATTTTTAAGAGGCGTATATTTTTTTCCTGTTTTGACATCATGTAGAACTGAATGACGATGGCTGAAAGTTCCTCTCTGAGCATCCTGACCACTCACACGGATTCGATACCCTTCTGTCAGCAACGACGCAAAAGCAAGGCCCTCTGCTGTTCCCCAATCCATCTTCCGTTCGCCCAGTGCCATCTCTTTTCGAATATTCAATAACCGTTGAATTTTCTTATGCGGCGTAAAACTTTCCGGTACTTCAGTTTGCTTTAATAAAAGATTTACGAGATTTTCTTCCGGAACTCCTGTGTCAATCTGATCGGCAGGCAGTTCATCTCCTCCTCGATAACCAGCCCAGATACCCACAGGTAGATCAACCGTATGCGGATAATTATCTACTCTGGCAGCAGCCAATTCCGTTTCCAGATGGGAAATACTCTCTTCCCGTAAGCGATCACCGTCTTCCTGCGTGACAGATTTGCGTTCCAGCATACGATGCAGAAAACTATCTCGGACCGAAGGACGTTTCGTAATGGTATCATACATTTGAGGTTGAGTGAAAGCAGGTTCGTCACCCTCGTTGTGACCGCGTCGACGATAACAATACATATCGATCACAACATCGCGATGAAACTCTTTTCGAAAATCCATCGCCAGTCTTACAACCTGGGCTACCGCTTCCGGGTCTTCGCCATTCACGTGAAAAATAGGAATCTGTAGCATTTTTGCCACATCAGTAGCGTACGTCGAAGAGCGGCTTTGAAAAGGATCTGTCGTAAAACCAATCTGGTTATTTACGATCACATGAATCGTACCACCGGTTCGATACCCTTTTAATTCACTAAGATTCAAGCTCTCCTGTACCACGCCTTCGCCAGCAAATGCCGCATCTCCGTGAATCAGTAAAACCATTCCCTTGGTGCGGTCGATGTTCTCCCAACGATCCTGCTTGGCACGCATACGTCCCATTGCGACCGGGTTGACGAATTCCAGATGGCTGGGGTTAAAACAGAGCGTAAGATGCACATTATGTCCCGATTCCGTCATCCAGTCAGAGCTATAACCCAAATGATATTTGACATCTCCTCGACCGACGCTCATTTCTGGAACAGAATCTTCATACTCACGAAAGATTTCGCGGGGCTTCTTTCCCATTATGTTTGTGAGCACATTGAGACGACCTCGATGGGCCATTCCGAACACAATTTCATCAACTCCCTGCTCACCAGCTTTCTCAACAGCAAGGTCCAGCAGAGGAATTAAACTTTCTGCCCCTTCAAGTGAGAAGCTTTTCAGACCGACATACTTCTTCTGAATGAACTCTTCAAAGACCACTGAGTCTGTTAAGCGGCGCAGAATTCGAATCGCTTCGGGACGTTCGAATTTGAGAAAGTTGGCCGTACTTTCCATGCGGTTTTGCAGCCACTTCCGCACGTGCAAACTATCGATGTGCATAAACTGGGCACCGATTGATCGACAATACGTGTTACGTAACCATTGGATCATTTCCCGTAAGGTACGCTGCGAAGGACCACCAAATGTTGATGTAGAAAAGACGCGGTCGTAGTCCTTTTCTGAAAAGTCATAAAACTCGGGCATCAACTCAGCGGGAGTGGCCCGAGTACTACCCAAAGGGTCCAGAGAAGCCAAAATATGCCCACGGACGCGGTAATTGCGTATCAGCTGATCGAGACGTTCCTGGCGATCCGCG
Organism: Planctomycetaceae bacterium; assembly: GCA_029259875.1. Lineage (GTDB taxonomy): Bacteria > Planctomycetota > Planctomycetia > Planctomycetales > Planctomycetaceae > Gimesia. Next base: position 2,476 of record JAJDEK010000360.1, on the reverse strand, counting down.
ATTTTCATCGTCTGGCGTTCCGACCCCTCCGGCTTCTGCTTTCCGGGAGGGTTGAACATCGTATGTCTTTTGAACGACGGGCCAAAGCTTAATTTTTGGCTTCTGCTGGCTTTAGCAGGGAACTTGGCGAAGTAGTCCTGCCATTCCTGGGAGACCGAGCCCGGCGACTCCAGAAAGTTCGCATACATGGATTCAACAAAAGTCAATGACTCTGAGCTCAGTTCATTGATTAATTCTGTCGGTAATTGACCTTCGTGGTGACCATTGCCATCGAAGTAGGATGAAGCTGCATCTGGTTTATCAAGCATTGTGCCCTCTCCGGGCTGAGAGACGAACGTGTCTTAAATATCTACTTCGCACTTAAAAACAAAAGCTCTGTCGTGAAAACAAACCTTGTATGTGATGAATTTACGATATCGTATTACATCTTACATCAGAGTTTTAAAGTGCACCACTCTAGTTGACTTGCGCTGTCATATAGAAAGTTACCAAACTCGTTTTCACTTTCCTACTCAATCAGTGCCAAACTTTTATTCAAAATCTCAGGAAAAACCAGAATAATAGGAATGAGCAAGCCGGAATCGATTCAGAATTGCCGCGAATCTCGCGGAAAAAACTTGCTTCTGGCGCACAAAAAAACCGGTCCGATGTAACTATTCATCGGGCCGGCCATTGATGTGGTCTTGTTCAACCAACTTCGTGTCAAAACACTAAGTCTGTTGACGTACGACTCGCTTACGGATGTCAGTTTCCAAAACTCCGAATGCCTGTTCATGCCGTTGTAGTGCCATTGAGAGTGCACTGAGTAATCGTTTGGCAGTGTAATGATTCAGAATAATACGCTGACCGACATTGATCTCAGTGTTGGCTGGATCAAGCGGTTGTGGATTCAATCCCAGATCCAAAATCAATTCTTCTGGAGTACTTGAAACTCGGCAGAAGTTAGCATAGCTGGCGTTGACATCAGTGTCATTTACTTTGACCTGTTGTTGTTGCTGTTGTGCTGGGGCCTCTGGTGCCTGCTCTGGAGCGGCTTCCGTTGTTGCTTCAGCTGGTTTGTCATCTTTCTTAGCACTCACGCTTTGTTTCTCCTCGATGTAACAAATTCTTAAGAAGTAATTGGTTCCAGAAATTGGGACCTGAACTGATCTGGAATTGAAGTTGGCTGTTTAAAACAGCAACCCACCCCCATATTTTAACTTGTCTGTCCTGATGTTTTACAAGACTCCTGAAACATATCATTTGCGTGTTCAGTATTCAAGAACAGAAGGCACAGACTTCAAAACTCTTCAAATAGAATCACTTAACTCTAACAAAAATGAGTGCATGTTGACAAAAGACAACACGGCTACCCATCTTTCCTACAACAGCCAATCGATGGCTAATTCAGTAAAAAAAGAGCCCTGATGGTATTCTCAAACACACATGAGGGCTCATAGATAAATATCATACAAAATAGGAGCCTAGAGGATTGGTCCTGTCCAGTCAGAGAAGACGTCGTCAAACCCGGCTTCAATCTGTTCATTAAACCCTAGTAGGTCTAGATTTGTCCGATCCAAATCGGATTCCATAACAGTGTTCGTTTCACCACTTCCTACAATCGCCACTCCATTTTGACGCAGGTCGCTGACCAATTCTTCACTTAAGTCTTCCAGAACAGTCAGATCGAGTTCACTCTGATTCAAACCGGAAACTTTAAGATTCAAGTGGTTCAATGCTAGATTCAATTGTGGCAGAACAACTTCATTTAATTCCGATAAGCTATTGGAGACTTCAATGAGACTAGGTTCCAATGTTGCTTGCGTAACAATTGCAGGGTCAGTCATGTTTGCTGCCATCTGTTCGGTGATCGGCAGATTCGCCATCAATGGTGCGTTAACACCAACTTGAATTTCGAAGTTCCCATTAGCCGCCGTTTCATGAGCCGTCTGCAGAATGAGTGCATCCAGCACGGAAGGCAGTTTTCGAACTCCCGGATCCAAAGTCGCATTCATGATGTCGCCTGCATGAACGGTTTCATCCAAGTGCAAGCCATCTTCTGTCAATGTCGCTTCAAACCCACTACCAACAAAGCTCAAGGTTCCGCCAACACCCACTTCGACATGACTTTCGAATGGTGCGTACGTTTGAGTGAACCCAGCGACGTGACCAATTTCGTGTAATAATACCGTCAGCAAGTCATAACGGCCGACTGCATCAGAGTTAGCGTCAGCCGTGTGTGCGACTCCCCCTGCCAACTCAGAACCGCCAAAGGCTGTGGTACTGATATCAGAATACCAACCCAAACCGGCGGCATCATCATCAAGTGTCACAATCCCAGCAATGGGGCGTCCTTGTTCATCGACAGCCGTAATTTGCCCTTCGCCCAATTGGGTTCCACCCAAGTCGGTGATCACCAGTTGAATGTCAAGCGGTTGTTCCAGCCCCAATGCATTCTGCCAAATTCCCAGAGCTTCGTCCATCACTTCATTGATGG
>JAJDEK010000359.1 GCA_029259875.1 Planctomycetaceae bacterium | reverse complement strand
CTAAGTCCTCATTATCGGGTGAAAGATAATCTACTTGGTGCATCCCCACAACCGCACCATCACCCGACTCATATGTTGTCAATGTGAAACCCCCATTTGAATCGACACTGCCCATGGCAGGACGACCCTTAGCTTCAGTAGTACTACCAATGGCAACTGGGTTAAACATGACCTTGCCACCTGGCACTGGCTCTCCATTAAGTAGAACTTGCCCCTTTACTCTTGCCATTTCTGGCCCGCTACCTCCACAGCCGATGCTTAAGACCAACGTTGTGAATAGCAGAAAACCAATTATTATTCCCTTCACTTGAACCATAACGGAACCCTCATTAATTGTAATCGAAAAAATGCAATCAGACGAATCGCCTACCAAGCCCCGCACACTGAAGGTGCGAGAGCTTGGCTCGACAAGATAAAATACGTGTTAGATTTAGAATTCACCTACAGTCTGACCATCATTGCGGCTCCCCAATCGTTGATACGTTCCCCATTGTGACCTGGCAGGTACCGGAGACGGGCATGTGGAATCATTGGAAGAGCAACCAAAGCGTGAGTCGATATTCTCACTCAGGAAATGCACAGATCCATCAGCAAACAAGAAATGACCACCGCCTACGTGGAAGCTAAAAAATCCATCATCATCCGCGCGACTATTTAATGGAGAACGTCGGTCAGTTTTCGCAAAGACTTGTTCATCTTGCCCACCAGCGCCAGCCCAGATCGGAAAATCGCGGTCGTTCTGACCGCCTGTTGCTGGTCCCCATGGCATTTCGAGTGTGGGGTCTACGTCAATGGCATTGTAATAGGACGACTCCCCGATCGCGATTGTATTACTCGTCCCATCAAGAACGTCGCGAATACGAGTTGACGCTGTGACACCAGAAGGACCACCAGATGACGATACAGCGTCACTTGGCTTGTTGAAGATGCCATCAGTCCAGTCGTCATTTCCAGCGCATGCTTTGTAGTCACTCTTGCCTGAACCCACTGATGTATCAACGTTTGCCCCTTGACCAGTAGAACGATTGGGTAATGTGGATGAGGGGCAGATAAACGCAGCCAGAATCGTTCCCTCGATATTCGGACGGGGTACACCTGCATTAGAGATCGGCCATTTATCGTTACTGCAGAGAAGTTTCCCGCAATCGTCGACTGTGAAATCAATTAGATTGTAAAGTGGTGCCTGATCCAAATAGGGCAGCATACGTGTGCCCCATCCATAGTCATGGTCATCCCACCCTGTTCCGAGTGGAAACATCCCGAATACATCGTGGTAGTTGTGCATCGCTAAGCCCATTTGTTTCAAGTTGTTCTTGCATTGAGACCGCCGAGCTGCTTCACGTGCTTGTTGTACAGCGGGCAGTAACAATGCAATCAAAATTGCGATAATTGCGATTACCACCAGCAATTCAATGAGCGTAAACGCTTGCCTCTTCTTTTGCAATTTCTGCATCAAATTTTCCTCCACCAAAGTTAAATAACTAAAATTTAGAATAAACTTTCTCTTCCGCGTCTCGGTCTCACAATCTTTAATATTAAAAGTGCCGAATACTTCAGTTTTTATGACGGGAGCATTCTTAATCTGATCCTCGTGCCACGCTGAGTTGATTGTCATCAACAATTCCAGATGGCATATTCTGGCGCGCTTTCCTCCTTGTCGGTGACATAGGTGTTCCCTCAAGAAGCTGCTTCATATCCAGATGTTGTTCCCATTCAACAATCGGAACAAGCCACGCCGGATCACGTAGAGATTCATGAAGCTCTATCAACCAGGGCGCACGGCGCCATATTCGATCAAATTTGGCCAGATCAATTTGTGGGTCAACGAGCAATTGTGGCTTACGCCCATTCATTGAAACCAAATCCAGGCAGCGAATTTCCATATTCGGATGTCCGTCTCGTGTTAGCTCTTTCTTAAGAAAGAGCGCCAAGTCATGAACCATATGTGGATCTTTTCCCAACTTTCCCATCTGTCGAGGCGTTAGGAAAGGCCGCAGATCAATTATCATCGTCTGCCGGGTTTCTGGGTCAGTTGCGTAGTAGCGAACGCCGCAATACTTACCACGTAGCATCATATGCCAAGCGAAGCAGTGTCCTTCCTCAGTCCAACTCACGTTGCCTGGGTAGAAGTAGTGGCGAAATGGAATGATTAGTTGTGCAAGAATGTAAGCCATCAATAAGGCAGATCCCCAACGCCGTAGCGGTGTCAATGCGGTACCTAACGCGGATGGCTCGATAGAACTTTTTGCGATGGCACGCCCTCCCAGGCCACACCAGATAAAATTGATAACGCGACGAGGCCAGTTTGGTTCAAAGAATAAAGTCGTTGCAAAAATCATGAACCATGGGAAGTACCCGATATCGAACATGACTGAGTTCATGCAGTGAAAGAATAGGGCAGCTAGAAACGCTGGTATCCGCGTCTTCCGCCATAAGAGGAGCGGCACGATGGATAGATCAAAGATCAGTCCGCCATAGTTGAAAAACCAAACCATCCAATTTTCAGTGAAGAATTGCCCTAGATAAGAAAATCGATCAGCCCGCTGTGCAAGTGCAATCTTCATAGGCTGACACTGTAACCAGTCTGG
>JAJDEK010000358.1 GCA_029259875.1 Planctomycetaceae bacterium | reverse complement strand
GCTTTACCATCCAGTTTGATCAGATCATCGAAGACAAACATCAAACGTCGAATTTCATCAGCCAGGTCCGGCGTGTCCTGGTCCATATTTTCCAAAATTCCTTTATTCGTCATACGGTCGGTTACGTTTAGAATCTCTGCCACCAGTTCTACTCCACCCGCTTTTTCCATACCTTGACTAAATGTATTTTTCATGCGATGTTCGAGACTCTTTTCCACATCCCGAATTACTTCTGGACTGGTTTGCTCCATGTTTGCGATCCGCTTGATTACATCCATCTGTTTATTAGAGGGCAAACCACCAAGTACTTCAGCCGCCAGGTTACTTGGAAGATGCGACATAATCATAGCGATGGTTTGAGGATGCTCTTCGATGATGAATGTCAATAGATTCGTTGCACCTGATTTCTGCAAAAAACCAAACGGAACAGAATTCATTGTTTGATTGATACTATCGAGAATCGACCCAGCACCTTCTTTACCCAGTGATTGCTCGAGGAGTTCATTGACCGCATCCAATCCACCTCGCTCCATATTGGTCTGTTCACTGCGTAGCGATGTAAACTCATTCAAAATACCCGCTTGCTGTTCTTTAGAAACATCTTGCATGCGCGCTATCATCATAGTTACTTTTTCGACATCTTCTTTGGACATCAAGCTGAGTACTTCAGCGGCAAGCGCTTTGTCCAAACTCAATAACAAAGTGGCTGCTTTTTGTAGTTCATCCATTTTCTCGTCCACTGTCTAAATAATACACCAGCTCGAATATCGAAACTGCTTCTAGATTATGATTTCGATTGAATCCATTTGCTTAATACTATCGCTGCCACTTCAGGATTATCGCGTACCAAAAGTTGAACTTCATCGCGCTGTGTCGGCTCAGCGCTTGTTTTTTCGACTTCCTCTTCTGGTGCAGTATTGGCGGCCAACTCTGCCAAAGGATTCATAAAGTCTGGATCAATCTCTTTCACTTGAGGCATACTTTTATTGAGCATCCACAATGCCCAAATCGCAAATAAACCCAACCCAATCGTACTCCCCCAATGGCTCATGAATTCGCCAACACTCTCTGTTATGGGTAATGCCAGTTCCGGAACATCTGGATCAATATCTACATGTGAAGAAATACTGACGGCATCAGCTGCTGATTGTGAAGGAATGAGCTTCAGCACCTGCTTTTGAATACTTGCTTCGACTTCTGTTTTGACGGCATCTGTCGTCTGTTTGAACGCGGCAATGTCAGCTTCAGCCTCTCCTTTTTTGGCGCCACGTTTAACAGCAACTGCTTCATAATAAGATTCCGGTATAGAAATCGAGACTTGCACAGTACTGGGCATGGCTGCCACAAATTCTTTCTCAGTCCAAGTGAAAGAAGGAGCCGTAATCGATTCGTTATTCGTTTCCGTAACTTTCTCATTTTTTTCATTACCACGAGCTACAGCAAGAGAATTAGGCTGATTAGAACGTGCACCGGGTTCTGATTTCACTGGCTTTTGACTAACGGTACGTTCACTGGACTGCTCTTTTGACTGCAGAGTCACATTCGCATCAGTACTGATTTCCTGTTTTCGTTCAACGTACCGCTTCAAGTTTTCCACATCCACATTCACATTCACAAGCACATCGGGAATGTAAGACAGAGAATCATGTATTTTGTCCTGATAGTTTTTAGTATGTTTATTAACCCAAGTGATGAATTGGCTATCGAAGGCATTGTTTTTATCATCAGTCGTATAAGATGTCCCCGTCGATTGATCAAATACGGTTACTGAATCAGCAGTCAAATCAGGAACCATCGTGGAAACTGCTGCCCGGAGACTGGTAATCAATATGGGCGTCAGTTCTCTTCCTGGGCGCGGTTTCACTGTCACTGTCGCAGTGACTTCCGGTGTCGTATTATTCCAGCGCAAGCGCTTCTTGGAACGAGCCCACATAACGCTGGCATCTTCTATCGCAGGAATAGCTCGAATCATACGACGCAACTGATTTCCCAGCGCGATCTCTCGCATGACCTGCAGTTGGTCCTTGCTGACAAACATACTTGATTTTTCAAATTGTTCCTGCCATTCTGAAGCCCAGTCAGTAGGTAATCCGCCCCCTTCGATTAAGGCTGCATTATAGCGAGGGACTTCATTCTGAGGGACCATGATTCTTTGGCCTTTACGATTAAAATCGGTCAGACCAGCCCGTAACAGAACTTCCTCTGCATGAATCACTTCCTGGGTAGTGAAATCTTTTCCGAGAGAGAGAGACACATAGCTGGAATTTTTGTCTCGAAAAAAGAGCACTCCAAATGCAATCATCATCAACAACGGAACCGACAGCAAAATAGCGCGCTGGCTGCCGGACATTGATTGAAGTAATTCATTAAACTGTTGATATATATTTTTTATGGTATCCATACCGTGCGACCAATCGACCAATCCGTGTCAAAATGGTTTAAAAAACGAGCTGATTCTTTTTGAATCTACATTTGCATCTGCTGAATCTCATTATAGGCCTCCAGAAGTTTGTTCCGCATCTGCACCATCATTCGCAGAGCAAGATCCGCTTTCTTGATAGAAGAAAAGACTTCTGCCTGCGTAATGTCTTCTCCCAACAAACTCTGTTCAATCGATTGCTGAGATTGAGCCTGTATCTGATTCACATTTTCCAAAGACTGGAACATCATATCTTTGAAAGAAACTCCGCCTGCAGCATTATTTGCTGTACTATCATTGATTCCAACCGGCGGAACTCCGGGTAAAAATACATTTCCAATTTGACTGATGGAATTTGTCATTCTGTTCCCTTCCCTGTGATCAGATGAAGATCGAAATAGTAATTATCGAATACCCGGAAATCATGCCAGGATTCTTAATGAAGTACTAAACATCTCTTTGGTAATATCCATTGCAGAAATATTCGCCTCGTAGGCACGTCCCGCTTCCAATGCATTCACAAACTCTGTTGTAACATCAATATTGGGATACGTCACCATACCATCTTGGTCTGCGTGAGGATGTCCCGGAGTGTATGTTTTTCGCAATTCGCTGTCTGTATCAATTTCGACCTTATATTTGACTCCGACACCTGATGGTTCCTGTCCCAGGCTTTCTGTATCCGCCTGAAATGTCACTAATCTGCGATAAAACGGAGATTCCCCACCATTGGGATCATGAGATACATTGACAGAGGCAATATTACCAGCGATCGTATTCATCCGTTGTCGCTGTGCCACCAGACCACTAGAACTGATGTCAATTCCCTTAAACATGTCATGTCCTTTGCTAAATAACTCTTCTATTATTTCCGTGATCGATCAAAACTAGGGACGCTCAGAAATCACCGTCATTAACTGATTCATCTGCGCCATCATAACCTCAACAGCAAACTGTTGCATTAGTGAGTTTTTTGTCATTCGCATGACTTGTGACTCCATGCTCCGATTATTTGCGTCTTGAAATGTCAGATTCTGAGGAGAGGCTTCTTGTGCTTCAAATAGACTTTGAGGAAATAAATTTTCTAATTGAGATTCTATCGATTGATTTTTTCCTAATGTAACTGGCATCCCTAAGGATTGCTGAGCTACAGGCCCTGATGGTTTATCTTTCAATTGAACAGCTTCACGTAATGCCTGCTGGAAATCTTTAACAGGTAAATCACGCATTTTGTAAGATGGAGTGTCAATATTTGCGATATTCCCTGCTAGAACTTCCTGCCTGCGTTCCGCGAACGCCGCCATTTTTTCCAACAAAGGCAATGAATTCGAATTCAGAATTTGATCTATCATAAAATTCACCCTACAAAATGATTAACACACCACAGACTGTTAAGCCGCTCGTTTGACCGTAAATTTTCGTTTGGAATCAGGGCCTCCGCGAGGCGGATATCCATAGGATCTCAACTTACCAGAAAGCGTTCGTAGTCCAATATCCAGCATTTGTGCTGTATTTTCACGATTTCCACCGCAGCGGGCAAATGTACTTTCTATGAGCTTCTGCTCCATTTCCCGCAATGTCATTCCCACCAGTGAATCTGTGTTTGATATCATCTCTGTTCCAATCCAGGGTAATAAACTTGCGGCATCAAGTCGGGGTCCACTATCAACCAAATTCACATGTCGGATCAGATTACGCAATTCCTGAATATCTCCAGTCCAATCGTGTTTCTTCAACATTTCCAAACCATCCAATGTTAATAGTTTAGGAACCGTCCCCTCTGCCTTAGCGACTTCATTAATGATATGCTCTGTCAATAACGCCAGATCTTCTTTTCGATCATTCAACCGGGGAACGGAAATTGTCGATACTGCAAGAATCGCTGCCAGCTTTCTCTTAAATTGATTTTGCGACACCAAATCTTTGAGAGAAATATGGCTCGTAGAAATGATTCGACAATTGACATTTTTTTGCTGTTTTTCTTCTGGAGACAGGTATGTCCCCTTCTCAAAAATCTTCAATAAAACAGCCTGAACAGGCAATGAAGCCAAATTCACCTGATCGAGAATCAATGTCCCGCCTTCTGCCTGTTCAATGCAACCAGGATTCCATACAGGCTCGTTCGAATAACAACTTTCTTCATGTGAATAAAAACCAATCAGTTCCCTTTCCACATTCTCTGTAGTCAGGATACTACAATTCACTTTGATGAATGGATGAGAATCAATGAACGTTGAATCGTGAATGATTTCAGCAACTAGAGATAACTCTGAACCTGATGGTCCCTGCACTAAGACGGATTTTTTCAGATGAACAATATCTGCAATGCGATCTCGTAACGTTTGGACTACCTGGCTATAGCCAATCAGACGGCGACTTGAGCGTTCATTTAATTCTGAAATCAAGTCAGCACATTCTTGTGATAAGCGAGCATATTTTACAGCAGAATCGAGTAGACGCCTGATACTATCAACGGAATCCTGAGGGCTCAATTCTGCAAACGGGGCCACCGATTCATGTGAAGTTGTTTGAGAGGATTTCAAGATCTCTTTTTGGGCATCATTAGTTAATGCTGGATAATACAGTACTGGAATCAAACTCTGTTTCTTAGCGAGATCAACCGAGAACGTTAATTCCGAAATCGACTTTTGATCAAGCAGTACACAAACATCCGCTACCGAACGTGGTGGTGTTTGTGAAAGATCGACTTCCGCCAGAGGAATCACAGTGTACCCTAAATTTGAAAACTGAGTGCATACTTCCAGCCTACGAATTCGGTCCTGAGAAACAACCTGAATCACACCACGTGATGAGGAGTTATGTATTAGATTTTTATTCATTATTCAAAACCCATCTGATTGAAAGGTAAATGTTATTAGGATTCAAAATAGATTCAGTTATTGATCAATATTCAAATGACGATGAGTGACCGGAGCTAAACTGTCCCGATATGCTTCACCGACTTTTTCTCCCTGGTTTAATGACTGGATCTGCTGATTTGTATGATCACGTCGATCTACCATGCACTGCGTACTTGTGTCTTCATTCTTTAACAACTTAGCAAGGACTTCTTCAGACTCCTGCAAGATTTGTTCACATACCTCACGTTGATCTGCTAACAAAAGATCTCGCTCACTTCTCCATTTTTCCCAGAGCATCGGCAGTTGTTTGGTATATTGATCTAACTGTCCAAACAACCGTTGCTTTTGCCCTAACACGTCCAGTAAGCCGGTATAGTCATTTTGGTCAATCAAATCTTGCTGTAGAAACGAAAGCTTCAACAGCCTCTTTGAATATTCCAAGCGTACCGAAAATAGTTTGAGATAATCGATCATTTGTAGAAAGGTCATTAAAAAACGATGTTAACTTAGGTTTAAATTAAATCAGGAACACACCGCAACGCGATACAAAGTTCCTGGACTGATTTCAATATTGCTGATACAGCATTAAACACCACCATCTGCCTGTATTTGATTAGGAGGATTATTAGAGTTACGTAGTTCACGTGACCAATCCAACCAACGATTCCACTCGTCTCGTCCCAGATTTGTTGCTCTGGACTCGAAGACCTTATCCGGCATCTGCTTCAAAATAATTTTTGCCTGTTCAAGCATACTTTTGGCCTCGTTTTTTTTCCCCAAGCTCTCATAACATCCGGACATTTTCATGTACGCAATCAGGACTTCTGTACTTTGAGGATACCGGTTAACTGCATCATGATAAGATTTGATTGCCTCATCGTACTCTTCAGTGAGGTATAGTAAATGCGCCGTGCCAAAGCAGGTTGATTTCAACAATCTTTCCCCCAAAGAGTCCAGGCGATCTTGGCTTTCCATTCTTCGCAAATCACGATTTAACTCTTTGAGTTGCTGAATTGCCATATTCAAAAATTCAAACTGTTTTTTTTTCAACTCTTGTCGCGCATTATCTGTTTTTGCATATTTCATTTCCTGGAAAGGTTGATCAGCCAAATTTTGCAAAGATCTCGCTAATAGAAAACGTGCTTCATATACCTTCTCTGATTCAGGATAACGATCGACATATTCTCTGAGCCGCTTCGTTGCTTCTTCATAAAAAACAATTTTGGCTTCTGCTTTTAGTTTCTGGTCAGTCTGTGGTTCGTTCTTTACTTCTTCTTTTTGAGATTCCGCTATCTTTCCGCGATGAAAATTTAGTTTTCCTAAAGAAAATAATGAGTCACGCCACTGCTTCGCTTTCGGTGTCAAATTGCTTGATTCCAAAATTTCTTTCCAAATAGCGGCAGCTTGGTCAAGATCATCCTTCTCAAGATAAGCGATTCCCATCAAATACTTTGCTTCAAATGAAGCCACATCAGTCGGATAACCGATGATGACTCGCTTAAAGTGATCGACTGCTTCGTCAAGCTGATCAAGTTCAAGTAAGATCTCGCCGCGCCGTACTAGTGCCTGAGGCATTTTTTTTTCTGGATTAGTATTGATGAATCGAGTGAGAACTTTTAACGCCGTCTCAAAATCCTGACTTTTGTGGAAGTGCTCAGCAGAAATCGATAAAATTTCTCCATAACGATCAGTAGTAGTCAGGAGCCTGGCAAGCTCATAATAGGCTTTGCCACTTTGTTTCCAGCGTTCGTTCAACTCAGGCTTCATTTTTTGTCGCTGACTCACGGGAGCTTCGTCAAAAAGACGTTCTAAGTATTCAGCCCATCGACGGTTTGCATTAGCCGCTAACTCTTTTGCCTGAACTTCTGACAATAAGGGAGGTAGATAATCTGATAATTGAATGGCAGCATTAAAATAGGTCACACCAAGTTTTATATTTTCTTCATCTACCCAGTCGTTCCAAGCATCCAGAACATAAGTCCGAACCCTTTCCAGACTGATCCAACGATTACGAAAATCTTCAGGACTTTTAATTGATCGCAAAGCAGTTCGATAGGCAATGAGTGCTTCTTCAGTTCTACCATTTTGTCTTAACAGTTCAGCAAGATGCAAATAAGCAGCCTGACCTTCATGAGTATCTGCATAACGATGCGTTGTCTGTTCATATAAATCGATGGCAGCGACAGTATCATTCAGAGATTCAGCACATAGCCCCATCAGATAAGAAGCCTGACGCGAAAACTTTCGCTCCAATCCCAGATTATCTTTCACGGGAGCCAGCATCGTTAATGCCTCTTTGTATTTCTCCTCTGCCATGAGTGTTTGCGCCTGGAAAACCACAGTCACTTGATTTACAGACTCCTTCTGCTTGACTTGCGACAAAACTTTCTGTGCCTGTTCGTTCTTACCTTGTGCTAGAAAGATCTGTGCCCTTTGCAAATATAACCGATCCTGAGTCAAAGGATCCAAACCTTTAAAATTCAGAGCATCTGTATTCAACTCGAACGCTTTTTTTAACACCAAGTCTGCCTTATGATCGAGATAGATGTCTGTCAGTAACATCGAAGCCTTCAATTTCCCTGATGGATGCGTCTCAATCGCTTCTTCTAGAAGTGGCCGTGAACTTTTCGTAGAACCCAACAAATATAAACAAGTTCCTAACGCATAACTCCATTCCGGACGATGTTCCTGGTCGATGGCTCTTCTCTCAGCCTCTTTGAGATAACGGCTAGCGATCAAATACTGATGCTCCTGAGATTCTCCTGTAAGTTCTTCTGCATTTTGAAATGCGACGATCCCAAAAATAAAATACAGAGCTCCTGGAAAATTCGGATCTTGATAATCCTCTTTTTTAAGAGCGTATGCGATTTTCTGAGCTTCAGACCGCGTTTTATTATCTTTTGCCGATTTCAAGGTATCTAAGGCTTCGGCTAAAATTTCTTTTGGCGTTTTTTCTGGTTCACCACTGATTGTCAAAATATAAAGAGATAGCAAAACCAGCACAGAGGCAGCAATTCCCAAAGGTTTCCAACGTGCACGGGCAAATTTAATGGCCTTATCACGCAACGAGAGCTCCACCGTCTCGGTATCATCTACCTCAGTTTCTTCTACCCCGTCAGCCGGTGATTCTTTCACCGCAACGTCAGCAGCCTCGTCTGATTCTGGTTGATTTGTGTCTTCTTCTGCCATGACTTAGTAGCCCATCTGGTAGACAGGAGATCCGATACAGTGAATTGTGACTCGAAATGAAACGCTTAGATTTGTCTGGGAATTGGATTTGTTATACAGGAATAGGAGTGTCGCGACGACAAACCGGATTCCAGTGCAGTGGAATGATTTCCATGCAAATGCGGAATCAAGATTGAGAGTCTTTTGTGTGAATGTAAAGAAGTGAAATTGAGAGAAGTGAAACTTGAGTCTTAATACAAAAAAAATTGGTTTTTTGTCAATATCGATTCAAGTTTATGAGTCACCCTTGTCACAGACCATTCGAAAACTGTCAATATAGGAAACATACAAAAATAAGGGCCACTTATATTGATCAACGCAAGACATTGCGAAGCCTGTCCGCAGTTTGCTCGATCTGCCGCTGATATGCCCTATCAAAGGGGACTCTCAAATAGATCAATGTCTGTTTTAGAATCTCTGCCGCTGGAGGGCCGGCAATGGTCCCACCATAATGGTTAGGTCCGATAGAAGGCTCATTTACCACTACAAGAACTATTACACGGGGATCATGTGCTGGGGCACCACAGATAAATGAACTCACATGTAACTGATTCGAATACTTGCCAGTTTTCGGATCAGGTTTTTGCGCAGTCCCCGTCTTCCCAAACACCGCATACCCTTCTAGCATCGCTTTTCGTCCAGTCCCCCTCGTGACAGTCTCTAACATCGGCACTCTGACGAGCCAATCTGCCACCTCTGCCGAGATGATGGGAGTCGAAACCAAAGGGCGAACTTGTTCTGGTTCTTCGTCGGAACGGGGAAAATGGTTGTGATCGATCTGGTCCCGAATCAATCGGGGGTTCAGTAGCTTCCCTTGATTGGCCAGAGCCACATGGGCAGTGATCAACTGAATCGGAGTTACTGCAATCTCCTGACCCATTGGGATGGAACCGGTCGAATAGATATTCCAATCTTTCAATGGTCTAACAATCCCGTTTAATTCACCGGGTAACTGAATTCCCGTTTTCTGGCCAAGACCAAACGCCCTGACTGCTTCGTACAAACCGGGATTGGTCAATCTCTCACCTATTTTCGCCATCCCAATATTGCTCGACTTGACCAGAATATCGGTAACACTCAACATTCCATAACTATGATGATCGTGAAGAACTCGTTTGCCCATGCGATACTCACCATTTTCACAATCAAATTCGTCTTCCTTATCCAGGATCCCTTTCTCGAGCGCAGCTGCCACAATAAAGGGCTTCAAGGTTGAACCAGGTTCATAGATAGATGCGATTGCCGTATTTTTCCAGGCAGACTCAGAAATGTTTTCCGGATAATTCAAATCAAATGTCGGTACAGAAGCCATTGCCAGCACTTCACCTGTTTTGACATCCATCACAATAGCACATGCACTCTTGGGCTGCCATTCCTTAACAATTGCTTGTAACTGTCGCTCGGTATACAGCTGAATGATGGAATCCAGCGTCATAACCAAAGTCTCTCCATTGCGTGCTGCTACTCGAGAATCATTGCGAACTTCAATCACACGCCCATGCGCATCACGAATCTGAAACCGATGGCCATTTTGACC
>JAJDEK010000357.1 GCA_029259875.1 Planctomycetaceae bacterium | reverse complement strand
AGATTCTTCAGAAGAGGATTCCGATTGCTCTTGATTCTTGGAACGCAGGTAACGTTGTTGCAAGACCGCTTGAATATTGATTTCACCCTCTTCCGTAGACCCCGAGGAATTATCTGAATTTTTCGCTTCGAGTTCTTCAATAGCTTGTTTTAATTCTTCTGTGGTTTGAATTCCGAGTAATTCTTCTGAGTTCAACAAAGTATTTAGTTCAGCCGCTGCCTCATCACCTTGTGTCAATGTCTGAAGTGTGTCATCTATCTGTGAGGTAGAATTCAACTCATTCGTTTCGTCTGTTTGAACTTGCTGATTGATCTCAGTTTGTGAAATATCAACAACTTGTTTCTGTAAGAGATTGGCCAGCCCTTCCGGAATGGGTAACGTCTCTAATGAACTGGTTTCCGTCACTTCAGTCTGTAGATTGACAATAGTCTGATCTTCGAGAAATTGGAAATTGGCAGGAGGTTCTATCTCGCCATCACCAATTGTAGTCTCTTGAGCCAATTGCCCTTCACTTTGCGTAGCAAATGTTGATTCGAATAGTGAGTATACTTGCCCCTTTTCTTCGTTTTCGGGCAGTTTTACTTCTTGTTGAGAATTGAAGCCCTCTTCAATTGACTCAACCAATTCTGAGTTTTCCTCTGACTGGGACTCCTGAGTTGTCTGAACCGTATCTGATGTTGAGTTCGAAGACTTTGAGTCTTGGTAGGCTTCGACATTGTTATCTCGACGGCTCTCTCGCTGTTGCAGTTGATCTTCTCGGTAATCGGCATTCGATCTGGAATGGGAATCCGTCTTTGAAGATCTTTTTTGATCCGATTGAAAATCAATGGACCTCGACTCTGGTTCCTGTTTTCTCTCGACTGTCGAATCCGATTGTTTTTTGGATAAGGATTCGCTTAACTGTCTGCGATAACTAGAATCTGCACTGCGAGAAGATCCCGGATTAATCTCGAGATTTTTTTTACCGTATTGGCTTAAATCTGGTGCTTGCAGGTCGAGAAGGGAAATCTTAGGAGAGCTAGACATTTCTCAGTACCTCAGATTAGAACATGATTCTGTTTACAAACGCTTCGCGTACTCTAATTGCAGTGCGCAGTGAACTTCGCAGTTGGCTTCGACTGTTTCACCAGTATCATATTCGTCAGAATGAGGTGCCAGACATCACGTAAGAATACGTAAAATAGACCAATTTTAGCGAAAAATTGTATTAGGCTTGCGAGGAAAACCTCAATTGTTTTCAGAAAGCTTACCGAGCGTCTCTTCTGAGAGGTTGCGGAATCGTTCATCCTGTGAAATTTTCTTAAAAATCTCTTTCCCTCGTTTTATGACCAGAGGATCAGGCATCACCAGGAATTCCTTTAATAGCTTAGCAATAAACTTGCCTTCCATGCCTTTTAAAAGCTCAATATTTTCTTCCGTAGTCAACTGCATTAAATATTGAACGGCATCACCAGGAGGTAAGGCAACAAGCACACTCTGAGTTTTTTTTGTGGCAGTGTTCTGACTTTGCTCTTTCAAGAGTT
Source organism: Planctomycetaceae bacterium (assembly GCA_029259875.1). Taxonomy (GTDB): domain Bacteria; phylum Planctomycetota; class Planctomycetia; order Planctomycetales; family Planctomycetaceae; genus Gimesia. The sequence goes on along the minus strand of JAJDEK010000357.1, from coordinate 4,381 downwards.
TCAGTTCCTCTTCGAACTCTTTTTTCGCCTCCTCAAAAGTAAGACGATCTTTTTTTAGCGAATCCGAAGACTGAGTGATGGAACTTTTTAGCATCTCAATTTCATCTTCGCGTGATGCTAATTCTAAAATGCGCATCTCGCGTTTCAATGTGATCTCGTCGCGCGATGGCGACATAGTTACATCTTCAATAATTTCCACATCATCCAATGACTGCCCAGAAACGATCAGACGGATATCTTTCATAGAATCTGCAGTAAGATGCCCTCTAAACCACAAGAAGCCAACGCCTAGGAGTTCTGACATTATGGTCGCTACACAAAAAACACTGACAATAATGGCTAAAGAACGGATCATCTTAAAACCCTCGTTTGTTGAGTTGCAGCCCAAGTTTCTTCTAGCTCAAATGATTCTTTTCTGTTTTGCTCATAAAGAAACTGCTCGCGATGTTTGTCTGACAGTCTTTCCATTGCCTTCACGTCCTGCTCGGCACTTGCAAGTGCCTGTCTGCATTCATGAATCTGTTTTTCGACAATCTTACGATTAGCTATGACCGTCTGAATCTGAGCCTGCAATTGCCCCGCATAAAACCGCAAGCTCGTAGTACCATCAATATCAACGACGCCTTTCGCTTGCCGAATACGAATTTCCTGAAACTGTGCTTTCCTCAATTCCTCTAAATTCTGTTTCTGTTGTATTAAACGTTGATCTGTCTGTAGTATCTCTCCCAATAGCTGGCGACATAAACCTCGTTTATGGCACCGCATTTTGAGGACGGATTCAAATTGAAACTGAAATTTTTTCATACTGGATTCGTTACCGTCTATCGGTCAACAAAATAGTGACCAGATAAAACTCACCTAATTTGTATTTCTAGCTGTCTCAACTTCCTGCGCGCTACTAGAATTTTGATCTACAGAACCATGGTTCGTTGACATGAGTTGTCGTGAGCGAGCAAGTAGATTTCCAAGCCCGTTCGCAGCGTCTTCATAATTAGAATTTTCTGTACTGCCTTGTTTCAAATATTCATTCCACAGCGGCTTTAATCGAATCGCGAGATCAACCTCGGGATTTGATCCCGCCTGATAAGCACCGATCGAAATCAAATCTTCTGACTGTTGATAAGCGGCCATTAATTTCTTAATCACCGCAGCCGACTGCTGATGTTCAGGGCTGGTAATATCATTCATAGAACGGCTAATACTTTGTAATACATCAATGGCGGGCCAATGAGATTCATGTGCCAGCTTCCGGGAAAGCATAATGTGCCCATCCAGAATTCCTCGGACTGTATCTGAAATCGGTTCGTTGGCATCGTCGGCTTCAACGAGAACCGTATAGAAACCGGTAATACTACCTGAATTAGTGCGACCACTACGTTCAAGCAGCTTCGGCAGGAGGGAAAATACGCTTGGAGGATACCCTCTTGTAGCCGGCGGCTCGCCGGCAGCCAAGCCAATCTCTCGCTGCGCTAATGCATAACGGGTTACGCTATCCATCATCAGCAGTACATCCTGACCTTGATCACGGAAGAACTCGGCGATCGCCGTTGCCAGATGTGCTGAGCGAAGTCGAATGAGTGCAGGCTCATCACTGGTTGCAACAATCACTACACTACGTGCTAATCCCTCAGGTCCGAGATCTCTGTCTAGAAACTCACGTACTTCTCGCCCACGTTCGCCCACTAGACACACAACATTAATGTCAGCCGAACTTTGTCGGGCCATTTGTCCCATCAATGTACTTTTTCCGACACCACTGCCAGCAAAAATCCCGAGACGTTGGCCTTTTCCACACGTTAGGAATCCATCGATGGTTCTGATACCTGTACTTAGCGGAGTATCAATTCGTGGACGTTTCAGTGGAGAAATCGGTTTCGCTTTCAGGTTTGCACGCTGTGAAAGCATGGCCTGATTTTTTCCATCGATACAGCGTCCTCGACCATCTAATACTCTCCCCAGTATCCCCTCTCCCACGGCAACCGCAGGTACTGATTGAATGAGAGAGACCCGATCCCCTCGACGAATACCCGTTAATTCTTCATAGGGAAGTAATAAGGTTTCCTCATCCTGAAATCCAACCACTTCCGCTTCAACAGGTCGACCATTTTCTCGATCAATAGCACAGACTGCTCCCAAGGGAGCTGGGAACCCTGATACAGAAGTTGTTAAACCAACGATCCGGGTGACCCTCCCTGTAAGACGAAAAGGTAGTATTTGTTTTATTTGTTGAGAGACATCAAACATAGATTTTAGTTAGTCCTGAGTTTAGATTATTAATTCTTGAGAGATCCGCTCCAATTGGGCTTCAATGGTGGCATCAATGGTGCCATGTTGTGTCTCAATGAAACACCCTCCCGAAGAAATCGATTCATCTTCAATCACTTCACAGGACTGACATCCAGTAAGATTGGTTATAAATGCTTTTGTGCCCTCTCCTAATTGAGCGACATCAACTGGATTCATATGAAACCTGATATGCTGCGTACCTGATGCAAGCTTGAGAGCCTCACTCATCATTGCTTTCACAGACTCGGGACGAGACTTGAGTTCGTGCCGAATTAGCTTTTCCGCAATGCTCAGGCAAATTTCTATAGCCGTAGTATCCCACGTTTGCCGCCAGTTCACCTGCTCATTCTGTAGCCCCTCAACGGCGGCCTGCATCGCAGGATAAATCGTCCCCAGCCTCTCCTCAACATTTCGGTTGGCAATCTCTTCAGATCGAGATTGAATTAACGCTTCAACTTCATGCTGGGCTTCCTCATGACCTTGTTGTTTGCCTGCAAGAAATGCCTCTTGTTTGATCTGTCCTGCTTCTTGCTGAGCATCAATAATCATTTGGCGTGTCTGATTACGCACATTCTGAATATATTCTTCACAGCGTTTTTCAATGTCGTTAAAATTATAAGCAATTTTCGAACCCAGCGACCGAAATGCTTCAGCCTTTAGTAATTTTGCTGTTTCCAGTTCCACCATGCTCACAACTTTTATAAATAAACAATGAAATTTTAATTCGAATCTCAGCAAGACTACATCTTTAAGACCAAAACACTACTGGCAGTATCCTATGTGATATATTGTTCACTCTCATTTCCGGCGGCGACTTCAATCTCACCCGCATCTTCCAATCGCCGGACACTATCAACAATCTGTTGTTGTACTGATTCGACATCACTGACTTTAATCGGTCCTAGATATTCCATTTCTTCCCGAAGCATATCTGCCGCTCGTTGTGAAAGATTACTGAGAACTTTCTGCTTGATTTCATCAGAAGCCCCTTTGAGAGCAATCGCCCACTGATTGGTATCCACTTCTTTCAACAAGGCTTGAATAGCTTTACCATCCAGTTTGATCAGATCATCGAAGACAAACATCAAACGCCGAATTTCATCAGCCAGGTCCGGTGTGTCTTGATCCATACTTTCCAGAATTCCCTTATTCGTCATACGGTCAGTTACGTTCAGAATCTCTGCCACCAATCCCACGCCGCCCGCTTTTTCCATCCCCTGACTGAACGTATTTTTCATGCGATGTTCGAGACTCTTTTCCACGTCCCGAATTACTTCTGGACTGGTTTGTTCCATGTTTGCGATCCGCTTGATTACATCCATCTGTTTATTAGAGGGCAAACCACCGAGCACTTCAGCCGCCAGGTTACTTGGTAGATGCGACATAATCATAGCGATGGTTTGAGGATGCTCTTCAATGATGAATGTCAATAGATTCGTTGCACCTGATTTCTGCAAAAAACCAAACGGAACAGAATTCATTGTTTGATTGATACTATCGAGAATCGAGCCAGCACCTTCTTTACCTAGTGACTGCTCAAGGAGTTCATTGACCGCATCCAATCCACCTCGCTCCATATTGGTCTGTTCACTGCGCAGCGATGTAAACTCATTCAAAATACCAGCTTGTTGTTCTTTAGAAACATCTTGCATACGAGCTATCATCATAGTTACTTTTTCGACATCTTCTTTGGACATCAAGCTGAGTACTTCAGCGGCAAGCGCTTTGTCCAAACTCAATAACAAAGTGGCTGCTTTTTGTAGTTCATCCATTTTCTTGTCCATAGTCTAAATAATTTTCCTACTCGAATTCCTAAGTTGTGTTTTGACTATGATTTCGATTGAATCCATTTGCTTAATACTATTGCTGCCACTTCAGGATTATCGCGTACCAGAAGTTGAACTTCATCGCGCTGTGTCGGCTCAGCGCTTGGTTTTTCGACTTCCTCTTCTGGTGCAGTATTGGCGGCCATCTCTGCCAAAGGATTCATAAAGTCCGGATCAATCTCTTTCACTTGAGGCATACTTTTATTGAGCATCCACAATGCCCAAATCGCAAATAAACCCAACCCAATCGTACTCCCCCAATGGCTCAT
>JAJDEK010000356.1 GCA_029259875.1 Planctomycetaceae bacterium | reverse complement strand
CAAAGTGGGCGATAAAACCGTGTTCTCCGATATCCATTTTTGGGGCCAGTGTCTTACCGCCAGCTTCATTGATTTTGCCAAGTGTTGCCTCGATATTATCCACGTGCAAATAGACCACCGTACCAACAAGTGAAGGTGTGTAGCCTTCGCCTTGGATCAATGTTCCAGCGGCACCTGCTCCGTTTTGTTCCATAGGGAACCATGCCATTTTTTTCGGTCCCATTTCATTTTCGACTAGTTCCACTCCCAAGATTGACTCGTAAAACGATTTCGCTTTAGAGAGATCATTAGCGGGAATTTCGAACCAATTCACTGGATTAACAGACATGTAATCGTCTCCTTTTATGATGTTGAATCTTGAAGTTCTATTTTAAAATTAATAATATTTCCATCGAGAACTGCGACTAAAGAATTTTATACTACTTGCGGGTTTGACTTACGATACACAAATGCTAATAACAGACCCGCCAAACTAAATTGAATAGCTAAATAGGTCGTTTCCAAACTGAACCAAAGTGTCAAGGGTTCAATCGAATGCTTGGCTGCTTCCGAAAGTACATGCATCGTCCAATGATAAATGCCCATGACCAAGGCAATTGTGATGGCTCCGCCAATGAATGACTTACCACGACAAAGCAGTGGGTAAATCAAAGACAAAATAAAACCTTGCATGAGAATCGATGCGAAGCCGAATACAATAATTGGTTCTTCACGACTGAAATATCCTAGTTGCTCATAAGTGTCCTTAAAGAAAACAAGATGCCACAAAAAGGCGAGTGGGAACGTGACGGCCGCATAACAAACCGTTCCAAGTATGATCTTTTTGATTTCTAACATGTCTCTTCCTGTATTGAATGAGCTAAATTCCTCAATCCTGCATCATCAATTCTTCGCAGAGATCCAGTGCCCCTGTCCAACCAACCATATGACGTTCCTGCATGTCTGGTTTCGTGAATCGTTCGTGTGTCAGAACCAATTCTGTGCCACCATCCTTTTCAAAAAAATCAACAGTGACTTGCGTTTCGATTTCCTCGAACTCGTGGGGCTGTTCCCAAGACCACGAATAGACCAGTTTTTGTGGATGATCTACTTTAAGGAATTCTCCTTTGACAACATCGACTCTTCCCTCTGGGGATTCAAATGCAACTCGATATTGACCACCAACGCGTAAGTCAACCTCTATAAATGGATGAACGAAATCCTTAGTTGGTCGAAACCAGCGTTGCATATATTCGGGTGTCGTCCAGACTTCAAAGACATCCTTTGGTGCAGCTGCAAATGTACGTCGTAAGACCAGTACTTCATTTGTTGATTCGGAAACCATGGTTTCAAAAACCTCTTTGAACTTGACAAAAACTGGTAGTATTGCTTAAATATAGCCATATGGCTATTTATTGTCAACGCCGCACACTCATTCAATTTGAAATATCCTATGGCGATTAAATATCAACACCAACTCGACCGTACGTTTCATGCCCTGGGAGACGGTACGCGGCGGCAGATGCTTTCGATTCTCTCTAAGCGAGGAGAATCCACAGCCAGTGATCTCGGACAACCGTTTAAGATCTCGCAACCATCGGTTTCGAAACATCTTCGAGTTCTTGAATCCGCTGGCCTGATCTCACGTCGGGTTGATGGTCGGGTTCACCGGTTTCGGTTACTTATTAAACCGCTCCAAGAAGCACAAAACTGGATCACTCACCAACGTGAATTCTGGGAAAGATCTCTGGATGCACTCGGAGACTTGCTCGACGAAATATCTACAAAGAAAACGTAGTAACCACAGTAAAATGAAACAAGCCAAAACAGTCTTGTAAATATGAAGGAGAATTGAAATGTCAGTCGTTACCAAGAAAGTTCAAGGCCGTCGTACTGTTCGCTACGAAACACTTGATGATTTACTGGCAGAAGCTGAGCAGTTGGCAACAAGCGATATTCGCACGCTTGGCAATTGGTCTTTAGGCCAGAATCTGAAGCACATCGCTATGGCATTGGACTCATCCATCGACGGCAGCGATTTCAAATTACCTGCGCCAGTAAAATTCGTGATGACATTGCTCATGAAACGTAAGTTTTTGACGAAATCATTACCTCCCGGATTCAAGAGCACAACAAAGTTCATTCCCGATGAGACATCCATTGAAGAAGGACTCGCTGCTTTACGGGAGGCGGTAGAACGACAGAAACGAGAATCCGAACGTGTACCTCACCCCGGTTTTGGCAAGCTGACCAACAAAGAATGGGAGGCCTTCAATCTTCGCCACGCCGAGATGCATATGAGTTTTATCGTTCCGAATAACGAAGCGTAAATTCACAAAGAAAACTGATAACACAAGTCTGAATCGTTGCCAAAGCTAATTTGACGCGACCCCTCGTCCATCGAAGACCAACAATATTTCAGTAATCTTCTCATCCACACATTTGAAAAGTTGGGCTATCGTTACTGATCCGTCCGGTTTCTGGTATTCAAAGAAGGCAGCCACGTGATCTTCACATTCAGTGATACTCAGGATTTGAAATTGATTTGATGCCGGTGGATCATCTCGCAAGCATGAAAGGTAGCCCTCTCGGGATTCGAATATGTGAAACGGCCCACGAAATTGCAAATCTTCTGCCAATAACGGAACCAGACCTTCCAAGTCACCGGCACAAAATCGTTCAATGAAACTATACGCTAAGTCACGGTTCGTCATATCTTTATTTCTCTACGGCTTACACTATCAGAAGAGTTGTGCTGCCTCTGTGGAATGCCCCCGCAGTTATACATGTTGATCCACAAGGATTGGGTTTCCGTCAGGATCGATCGCAACGAAACTGGCTGGTCCCGTAGTGGTCTCGTCGGCTTCGCTGACTAGCTGCACACCCTGTGATTTCAACTCACGTTGTAAATCTCTGATATCGCTGAACGAATCGAGTTGTGTCGCATTGCTGTCCCAGCCTGGATTGAACGTTAATGTGTTCTTTTCAAACATGCCTTGAAAAAGACCAATGATATGATCACCATTCTTGAGAATCAGCCAGTTTTGTGAGGCATCTCCTCCGAAGATCTCAAAACCAAATTTTTCATAAAAAGCACGAGACGCTTCGATGTCTTTGACGGCCAGGCTGATTGAAAACGCGCCGAGATGCATAGCTCATTCCTTTATTAATTTGACACGATGAGGTTATACGTAGAATTGATTATACGAAAATATTCTATTAATGCTGTCACAAGAGCAGTCGATGCTGCAATTGATTACAATTCATTCACCAGACCAACCTCTAACGCATGAGCTTGGTCTTGAAAAATAGCCATTGCCGTATTCATACGTTTGAAACCTAGTTTTTTGTAGAAGCCTTCTTTGCCTGGATTTGCATACAGAATGATTTTTCTGTGCCCTTCAGACAGACTGATTAATTTCTGAATGATACTTTTGCCAATCCCTTTGCCCTGATAGTTCGGATGAATGGCAACGTCACAAATATAAGAACAGTCAACCCCATCTGCGAGTGCTCTGCCGACACCGATTAGTTGCGTGCCATCAAAAACAAAGCACTTATACATACTATTACTAAAGGACTTCTGAAGATCAGCGGCTTTCTTCTCTCCGAGAGGAGCAATTTTGTATAAATGGGCCAGCACTTCCCAGTCAATTTGTTCTTGATCATAGTTCCAAGTTAACGGCAATTGAAACTCCTTCTGAAAAATCACTTACTTCTTGTCAAAATTGTAACATTATTCGAAATTTCTTTCATAGCGCAAAGCATATTTGAGTTTTACATTTTTTCAGAGCATTCATATTCACATGAATGTTTACAAATAAGTCATTAGCAAATAGCTGATAGAACGCTCTTAGTTGACAGATCATTTGGGATGAATACGATGGCAGTGTCTGCTGCCACTGCGGCATCGTACTTGGAACCTATTCATCACTTATTTCTCTGGTCCATACACATGACATCGACAGTTTCAGATCACTATGCGAATCACCTGGGCCCCATCTATTCATGGATGGTTGGCGACTTTCATGCTGTCTCAGCCAGTATGTCTGACTATTTCGATGACATCGGAATTTCCACAAGTTCGACAGGTTGTGCCGTTGATCTTGGTTGTGGACACGGAGTGCAGACGATTCCGCTTGCAAAGCGGGGTTTACGTGTTGTCGCCCTCGATACTTGCCAGCACCTGCTCGACGAACTCGAAACCAAAGCGGAAGGTTTGCCAATTCAAACGGTCAATGACGATATTCTCAACTTCACAAGTCACATTGATGCGCCCGTTGAGACAATCGTTTGCATGGGTGATACACTCACACACTTGGATTCACAGGAGCATGTCATCGAACTGATCACCAAAGCAGCAGAGGCTCTGGCTCCCAGTGGCATCCTGTGTTTATCATTTCGCGACTACACAACCAACGAACTCAAGGGCAATGGGAGATTCATTCCCGTACGATCCGACGAAAAACGCATCCATACGTGTTTCCTTGAATACCAGCCAGATGTTGTTCGCGTGAATGACATTCTGCACACGCAAGCCGCCGCAGGTTGGGAAATGTCAGTGAGCTCTTATAGTAAACTTCGACTCTCACCAAAAGAGGTAGAAGCGATTGCAGACAATCAAGGACTCCGATTATTGAACCACTCTGAAAATCGCGGCATGATCTACTTTGCGCTCCAGCGCACCTCTGATGGAAACAAGAAGTAATCACGCATACAGAAAAGGGGCTCAAAGACGTTTCGCTCATCAAGTTCGTAATGACTCAACCAGTCATCCTTTTTGCTTGCTCATCCTTTCTCAAAAGCTTTCGATAGACGGCTATATGTCCAATGAGCGCCGCGGGCACTGCAATTGTCG
>JAJDEK010000355.1 GCA_029259875.1 Planctomycetaceae bacterium | reverse complement strand
GGCGCGACTTACCGATTTTTATACCGCGTCTCCGACTTGTACCGTTTCGAGAGCGACATTGTTAACGGGCCGCTATCCACAAAGAATCGGTTTGAATCATCAGTTAAGTGCTGACGAAAACTACGGAGATGGCTTACGTAAAAGTGAATTGCTGATCCCACATTATCTGAAACAACAAGGGTATTGCACTGCCTGTTTTGGAAAATGGAACGTTGGTTTTTCACCGGGAAGTCGCCCGACGGAACGCGGCTTTGACGAATTTTTTGGATTCGCTGCCGGAAATATTGACTATTATCATCATTACTATGCGGGGCGACATGATTTGTGGCGTGGTTTGAAAGAGGTGTTTGTCGAAGGTTATTCTACCGATTTATTTGCCGACGAAGCCTGTAAATTTATCGCAGAGAACAAGCAGCAGCCGTTTTTTATCTATTTGCCATTTAACGCCCCTCACTTTCCCGGTAAACGCAATAAACAGCCGGGACAATCCAACGAGTGGCAAGCTCCCGCTAGTGCGTTTCAAGCATATGGCTATTCTCCTCGAACCAAAAATCCTCAAGAACGGTATCGCGCAGTTGTGACCGCACTCGATACCGCGATCGGACGTGTTTTGAAGCAAGTGAATGACAGTGGACTCAGTGAGAATACCATCGTCATCTGGTACTCGGACAATGGTGCTTTTATGCTGAAAGAGCGGGGATTGGAAGTCGCCAGCAACAAACCTCTCAGGGACGGCGGTGTCACATTATGGGAAGGGGGAATCCGTGTTCCTGCCATAGTACGGTATCCCGGTCATATTAAAGCGGGAACGGTGAATCAAAGTCAAATCATCAGCCTCGATATTCTCCCAACGTTGATCTCAATAGCAGGGGGAAAACTTCCACAGGATTGGACACTGGATGGCAAGAACGTTCTGCCAATTCTCGAATCACCGGAATCAGCAGAACCGCGAACGTTCTTTTTTCAGTATCGGAACTATAGCGCTGTTCGCCAAGGTAAATATAAACTGTTACGCAAGAAGCCAAACCACGCATTTATGCTGTTCGACCTGGAACAAGATCTGGGAGAAACTACAGATCTAGCCGCGAAGTATCCGGAGATTACCGTGCAATTAAAAAGGGCTTATCAAACTTGGGAGAGCGATAACACTGCCAAATAGGAAGAATGAAGAAAACTATGTCGAAACACGCTGAAAAACGTTAACGATCAAACGATAGGATTATCATCGCTATTTTCGGTGTCGCGTTTCAATGATTCTTCAAACAGCAATTGCCGATCAGAAAAACCTTCATCCAGATGATGCCAGTAGGCGATCTCTTCTTCACCGTATTTCCAGCAGAGAGAAATTTCTTTGCCTTCACGCATGGCAGGAAAATTGACGATGCCCATGCTAGGGTCTTCTAATTCCACACCCAGTTCGATGAGTTCGGTAACGTAGCCTTTGAGTTGCTCTAAATCATTTTCAATGTCCAATTCAGCTTGGATTAGTTCCTCGCTGTAGACAGATTCTTCATCGCGAGCAGAGGCACCGGGTAGCCGCTTGATTTCTGCGATACGTTCTTGTCGATCATTCAAGTTTTGAAAGAGCTCAATAATGTCTCTGACAATCGCTTGCACGAGCGGTAAACGAAGACTGGCCTCTTCAGGTGTGAAAATCAGCTTTCTTTGTGCTTCAGCATTCATGATGAGACCTTTATTTCTTAAAGAAAGCAATCAAATCAAAAGCAGTAGTGTTGTTACTTTTTTTGATGATTACTTTTTCCTAATTGTCCAAGCTCTGAAGAATTATAAGAGGATGACCAGATTCGGCAAGTCAACACAATCGAAGAGACTCTTATTTTTTAATTCTCTGGTAAAACTCTAACGCTTCAAGCTCTAATAATATTACTCGTAAACTCGATGAGATGTTTGAGTTTTTTCAATACTTGTCCTTCATCGATCAGTCGTGAGACATTTTGAACAGCTTCTTGCAAATTTGAAGTTTTTTCCGCTGCCATTAAGGCAGCTGAGGCATTCGCCACAACCATATCTCTTGCAGGTCCCTGTTCACCCTTAAAGATGCCAAGAATCACTTGCGCACTTTGCTCTGAGGATTCGACAACCAACTGACTTACGTCACATTCTGGTAATCCGAAATCAGCAGCAGTCCATTCAAAAGAACGCAAATTGGAACCAGTTACTTCATAAACCGATGTTTTTCCCCAGAGGCTAATCTCATCGAGTTCTCCATTTCCACAGACAACCAATGCATGTTTTCGACCTAATTTTACCAATGCTTGAGCTATTTTTTCTGATGCCTGTACAGAATTTGCCCCCAATAATTGGTATTCTGCATTTGCCGGATTCGTTAAAGGCCCTAGGTAATTGAAGATCGTACGAATTCCCAGTTCACGACGAACGGGTGCCACATATTTCATTGCAGAATGCAAAAGTGGTGCAAAACAGAAACCAATTCCTGTTTCTTTCAAGCATTTTCCGATTTCTTCGGGAGATAAGTCTAATCGGACACCTAAAGCTTCAAGTACATCCGATGAACCACTGGAACTGGAAACACTTCGATTGCCATGCTTTGCAACGGGAATGCCGGCTGCGGCAGCAACCAGCGCTACCGCTGTACTAATATTAAATGTGTGAAGTTCATCTCCACCGGTTCCACAGGTATCCAGGAGCCCGGAACAGTGCGTTGGAATCGCAAGTGCCCGTTCATGCATGGCTAGCGCTGCTCCCACCAGTTCTTCAGGAACTTCTCCCTTCATGCGGAGCGCGGTCAAAAAAGCAGCGATTTGTACTTCACTGCATCCCCCTTGCATGATGGAAGAAACTGCTTCGTAAGCAGTAGATTGTTCCAGGTTTTCTCCCTGGAGTAATTGATCAATAGTATTTTTTAGCACTGTTGACATTTGCTGAAATCCGAATACTCAAAAGCGGCAATTCTTAGTCTCTGTTTCAAATTGTATCAAGTCAGCATAACAGAATCAGCCGATGTTCCGGCGAAATGGAGAAAGTTAATTTTAATTAAACAAAGTCTCATTCTCGCCTTCCTGACTTGAATCAATCAAAAGCAAACTGTCATACTTGTAGGTGTCGGAATGAAATTGGTACAATGTCATTCAATAACACGCCTTTAATCATCAAGTGATCCTCAGGTAATCGGAGGGTCATTTCTATTACAGCGATCAATCTCAGGAGACTCCCATGAAGCGAAGCAGCTTTCTATTCTGCCTCATGTTCCTTATCAGTTCTCTGACAACAGTGTGGGCTGATGACGTTGAACAACAGATTTCGCAAATCAAGCAGGTGCAAAAGGAAGGGCAGGGAAATCTAACTGCCTCTCAAGCGGTACAAAAGCTCTCGAAATCGGACGCGTCGGCTTTAATTCCCATTCTCACCAGTTTTGAAAATGCGAACCCCATCGCAGTCAACTGGCTACGAGGTGCCTTTGAGGCGATTGCCGCGAATGCGATCAAACAGAAAACACTTCCGACACAGAAACTGGAAAAATTTATTCAGGATAAATCACAGAATCCTCGTGCTAGACGCTTAGCATACGAAACTTTGATCAAAGTTGATCTCGCAGCAGCAGACCGGATCATTCCTGGCATGTTAAACGACGCCAGTGTTACTCTGCGACGCGAAGCCGTTCAGCGATTGATTAATGAAGCAAAAAGCCTGGAAAAGGCTGATAAAAAAGAACAGGCGAAGAAAGTCTATCAACAGGCGCTTACCGGTGCGACCGATTCCGATCAAGTCAAAGCTATCGTCAAGCCCTTAAGAGTGCTGGGCGATAAAATCGATCTGCAAAAACATTTTGGGTTTCTGTCTGATTGGATGATTGTAGGGCCTTTCGATAACCGTGAGAAAAAAGGTTACGACACAGCCTATTCCCCAGAGGAAAAAATCGAATTCTCTTCGACTCTGGAAGGCAAAGAGGGAAAAGTAAACTGGAAGTCAGTTAACACCGAAGATGACTATGGGATTTTTGACATCGCTAAGTCGATTTCTCCTTATAAAGGAGCCGTCATGTACTGTGCGGCTGACTTCTATAGCCCGCAGGAACAATCTTTGGAAATTCGGTTAGGCACGCCCAATGCCTGGAAAATCTGGGTGAATGGAAAACTACTATTTGCACGGAATGAATATCATCGCGGGATGGTACTGGATCAGTACAATGTACCCGTGAAATTCAAACCCGGTAAAAATGTGATTTTGCTCAAACTCTGCCAGAATGAGCAATCCGATAGCTGGGCTCAACGCTATCAGTTTCAACTCCGCATCGCGCATCCTTCGGGAATAGGAGTGCTTTCGCAAAAAGCAGAAGCAACGACGCAACTAACCCCGTAACATTAGACATGCCCTTGCAATTTTGATTTATACGCTTCTTTCCTGAAAAGGATGAATTGATGAAACACGAATCTATCAAATTACTAGTGCCTTTGATCGCAGTTTGTTTGAGTTGTGGGGCTGACTGGCCTCAGTTTCGAGGGCCTTTGACAAATAATGTGGCAACACTAGAAACCCCGCCTTCAAAAGTAGATCAGGAAAACATCGCCTGGACTGCTGAGTTAGAAGGGCGGGGTGCTTCCGGCCCTATTGTGGTCGGCGATAAAGTTTTTATTACCAGTACAACGGGTTTCAAACAGGATCAATTGCATGTGCTTTGCTTTGATTCCAATTCGGGAAAAAAACTCTGGGAACGACAGTTTTGGGCAACAGGACGCACGCAGTGTCATAATAAGATGTCTGTAGCCACTCCGACTCCCGCCAGCGATGGCAAACGTGTCTTTGCTACGTTTTCCAGTAACGATGTCGTGTGTCTCGATCTGGATGGGAATCTACTTTGGATTCGTGGATTGTCACACGATTACCCCAATGCCAGTAATAGTCTCGGTATGGCTTCTTCTCCTATCGTTGTTGGTGAAACCTTAATTGTGCCTGTTGAAAATGATGATGACTCATTTACGACCGGACTCGATGTTAAAACGGGAATTGCTCGATGGAAAATCAAACGTCCGCGTGTCGCGAATTGGAGTTCACCCGCAATTCTGAAATCATCTCCTGATGCCGAACCAATGGTATTGCTGCAGTCGAGTGAAGGCGTCGATGCTATTTATCCTGAAACGGGAGAAACCGCATGGCAGTATGAAGAGGGTGCTGGTCGGATTCCTTCTACTACAGTGGGAGATAACATCCTCTATGTTCCTTCCAATGGTTTGACAGCATTAACCCCCGGGTCCAGTAGTGAACCACCTAAGGTGCTGTGGAAGGAACAAAAACTCTCTCCCGGTACTGCCAGTCCTCTTGTTTATCAAAAAAACGTGTTTACCGTGAATCGGGCAGGGGTCTTGAATTGTGCCAATCCACAAACGGGTAAAGTGACCTGGAGACTACGCTTGAAAGGCCCCTTTAGCGCCACGCCTATTGCTGCTGCAAACCATCTTTACCTGGTCAATGAAAAAGGATTATTACAGGTTGTACAATTAGGGGCAGACAAGGGAGAAGTCACCGGAGACATCGATTTGAAAGAAACGATTCTAGCTACGCCAGCGATCGCCAATAATTCGCTATTTCTTCGTAGTGATAAACATCTTTGGAAAATTTCTTCTAAATAGTTTGCGGGTCTTATCGCTTCGCTTCAAGGCTGACTGAGAAAAGGAACCATTTGTGTCACAATTGTTGGCTGTCGGGTTAGGTGGATTCGTAGGAGCCGTTGCGCGATACAGCATCACGGAATTTCTGGCAAAGAAATTTCCGGGTAGTTTTCCCATAGGAACACTCGTGGTTAATGTGGCAGGCTGTCTTGTGATTGGTATTTTGATGGCTCTCGTCCTCCATAAACAGCAGGTTCCCCCCTCGATTCGAATGCAAGAACATGTCAGCTTATTCTTGATTTCGGGATTCTTGGGTTCATTGACCACATTCTCAACCTTCGGTTATCACACAGTGAGCCTAATCCGAAATTCAGAAATGAATCTCGCCTTTCTCTATCTCTCCGGAAATTTAGTAGTTGGACTCTTTGCTGTCTGGTTGGGGTGGACTTCGGTTATGTTTTGGTTGGAAAAGTAATACCGACTGCGGCCAAACTTTGTCCTTTTCTGCTTAGATTTCTTGATTCTATCCTCTGTTATCAAGTTTCCTCAATTTGCCTACACTATTTTCAATTGTTAAGATTTTCTGATTATAACGATTAAGGCGCGGGGTAATTCTGACCGATAACAAGACCATGCGGGGGGAATTCTGCCTGACTTTCCAGTCAGGCAGAATTATTTTTAATTCACTAACTCCATATTTACGACGGAGTATCCCTCGAAATGTCCTATTGGCTTAGACCTCTGCGTTTTCTTGCTAGCGCATTAAGTGGTGCGTCTTCTACCCGTCAGTTAGCTCTCGGATTCAGTATGGGTATGGTGATCGGCCTCGTTCCCAAAGAGAATTTGACGGCTGTGATTTTGCTCTTCATTCTGGCAGGTTCTAAAGTCAATCTCTGTTCGGCGTCCTTAGCAACGATTCTGTTTTCCTGGCTGGCATTATTGGTTGATCCGCTAAGTCATCTAATTGGTCGCAGTATTCTTCTAGCAGCACCATTACAAGAGTTTTGGGTCTCAGTATATGAAGTACCTCTAATGCCATGGACTGACTTCAATAATACCATTGTGATGGGAAGCCTGGTTCTGGGACTTTTATTGTTCTATCCCACTTATCGCATTTCAAAGCCTCAGTTTGAAAAATATACACCGTTAATTTCTCAGAAATTAAAGAGATACCGAATCGTACAAATTCTCTGGGGCACGGAATTAAGCACAATTACGGGGGAAGTAGCATGAAGTGGAATTACTTGCTACCTCGTTTTACATTGGTCGCCATAATCTGGTTCTTTTTCGCGTTCGCTTTCGATCCCCTTGTCCGCAGCAGTCTGATTAGCATGGGACAGAAGGTAACCGGCGCGAATGTGGATGTCCTCAGTTTACAAACAGGTTTCTTTCCTCCATCGATCAAAACGGGTTCAGTCCGTATCGCCAGCCGTTCCAATGAGCAACGCGATCTTGTTACTTTCGATCAGCTCGAAATGAAACTTGCCGGCAAACCATTAATGCATCGAAACCTGATTGTTGAGGATGTCATTATCTCCGGTATGGAATTTGATACGCCTCGAACGACTTCAGGAAAAATTTCAGAGACTTCATCAGGCCAACCGGGTACTGGATTCCATTTCGATACCAGTCCCTTCCGTAAAACATCAAAGGAAATGGGGAAATCCTGGTTGAGTAGTCTAACAACTTCCGCGACCGAACAATTAGATCCAAATCGTCTGGAAACAGTGCGTGTTTCCAAAATCGTTCAACAAGAATGGAAACAACGTTTTGCTCAATACGAAACGCGGCTACGACAGGTTAAGCTGGAAATAGATTCGGTACAAAACAGGGTCAAAACCGCTGGTGGTAAGACGCTGAATAAAATCAAGACTTATGCCCAGTCCGCAGAGCGAGTGGATCAACTTGTCAGGGAAGGGAAGCAGATTCGCAACGAGCTAAACTTACTTCCGCAAATTGCACAGCAGGATTACCAACGCATTGAAGAGGCAAAAGAGCAGGATCTGGCAAACCTCGATCAAATGTTGGAGTCTGTCTCGCCTGATCCACAGAAAATCTTGCATGCGTTGATTGGTGAGGAATTATCCCAGCAACTGGAGCAAGTATCTGGTTGGTCGAAGATGATTCTCCAAACAGTCAGAACTCTGAAGGACGAACAGGAACCAGAACGCACACAGGGAGAATGGATTGATTTTCGTCGTGATTCCGGTTTACCGGAAGTCTTGTTTAAAAAAATACGGCTCACAGGCGCTGCGCGGGTGAATCAACAGAAATATCCTTTTGTTGGAATGATCAAAGACCTTTCCTCCTCACCCACACTGTATCGAAAACCGATTGCAATCCAAGCACAGGTCGAGGCCGAAGCTAACATCAAGTTGGCCGGGGATCTTAAGTTTTATCAAGATTCTCCTACTCATGATTTTGTTGTTTTATTCAAACTGCCCCATCAGAAAAAAGTGACTCTCGAAAATTCAGACCGGCTTTCGTTAGTTCTGATTGCAGACCAGACAGAATGTAAATCACACATTTCCTTCAGAGAAGATGATTTCGAATGTCGCCTGGAATTCAACCAGACACCAGTTCGTTTTCAGCTTTCCACTTCCAAAACTAATTATCGTGCAATGACGGGCATCCTGGAGCATGCTTTAGCTTCCATCGATTCTATTTCTGCGACACTGCATTATTCTGGATCTTATAAAAAACCAGAATTGAAAATCGAGTCTGAGCTGGGGCAGAAAGTCGCGCAGGGGTTGAACTTGGCATTACAGGCTGAATTCATGGGACAAAAGCAAAAGATGTCTCAGCAAGTTGAGCAATTAGCGAGTCAGGAACGAGAAAAACTGATTCAAAAACTCAATGGACAATATTCTGAGATCATTGCTGAATTGGAAGAGCAGGAATCAAAAGTGCAAGCCGTCATTCAAAAAGTGTCAAACCGCCCCTTGGATATCCGCCGACTGCTACGTTAAGCGAACTGCTCATTTGCTCAAGTATAGTCAAATATCCCCAAAAAAGTGGCTTTCCTCGCTTGGGTTCCCATAAATTCCCCTTGATTTCTCTCTGATTCTGATATCATTAATAGATAGGAAATGGAGGGCGATGCAGGATGCTTTTATTCGCCTTATTTTTTGCCTTTTCTGGCTGCACCTCTCCAGTTCACTTTTCGTGATCATTTTATTTCATACCTTGACTCATCAGATAATCCGGCGATTTTAAAATGTGAAAACCAGTATCATATAATCCACTATGTCATTTGATGTGAAACTTGGGATTCTTGGTTTAGATTATCGATAAAGACTTGACTTAAAGGGTTTTCAATACAAAACTCAATTAAAGAGATCAACACTCAAACATACGTATTAAGAGGGGTCTGTTGCGTGTATTTGATATATAGCCTGTAATATTTCCAGTCTGGAGTCTTTTATGACTATCGTGGCAGTGAATGCTCAAGCACCCATCTCTTCAGGAGAAATTCCCACGACGGACCCACGACGTGCGATCGACGTTGATCAGAAACAGCAGCAAGTCATTGAACTTCTGGAAAAGAATCAACTCGACGCTTTACTCTTACAGTCTCCTGAAAATATCGCCTGGTTCACAGCGGGAGCAGATTTAACACGTTCTGGTTCTGGTGAAAGTATCGCAACAGTATTTATCACGCCGGACGCCAGACTAGTTGCTTGCAGCAATGTGGATGCCGATCAAATTTTTGATCGAGCGATTCCCGGCCTGGGTTTCCAGGTGAAATCCCGACCATGGTATGAGCCCTTGTCACAATTGGTAAAAGATCTCTGCAAGGGAAGAAAAGTGGCCAGTGATACGGGGCTCGATCAGACCCTGAATGTATCCGAACAATTAAAATCCTTGCGTTTTCCTTTAACCGAATTAGAAGGTGAGCGCATTCGAGAAGTGGGTAAGCTGGTTGCGCATGCTGTGGAAGCAACAGCCAGAAGTGTTGAGCGCGGCGCTACAGAACAGGAAATTGCGGGTTCACTATCTCATCGTCTCCTGAAACGAGGAGTGACTCCCAAACGCTTGCAGGTCATGGCTGATGGCCAAAGTATTCGTTATCGTCATTGGGGCTATGGTGAAGATTGTCTGGAACGATACTGTGTAATCTCTGCCGTCGGTTCGCAAAATGGCTTACATGCTGCAGCGACAAGAACTGTTTCATTGGGAAAGCCTCCATCAAGCTTTATCAAGTCCCATCATCTCGCCTTATTAATGCAAGCCACCGGCATGTATTTTTCCAAACCCGATTGGGCATTATTCGATACATGGAAACGCGTGAAACGAATCTATGAAAAATATAACTGTCCCGATGAATGGCAGCATGCCGATCAGGCCGACATTATTGGATACTTGCCTGCGGAAACATCAATTTTGCTTAATAGTGAATTCAAATTGAAGACGGGTACGCCTGTGTTCTGGCATCCTTCAGTGGGGCCGGCAATGACTGGGGATACGATCCTGGTGGAAGAGGATAATACCATCTTGATTACGCCGATGGAGCAGTGGCCCACCGCAAAAATTATGGTGAAGGAGCATCAGATTGCACTGCCCGACATTCTCATACTGCCGGACTAATCCTGGATGAGAAATCCGTTACCGCTTTGAACTCGTAAAACATCAGAGTTTATTTCATTCGGCCTGTTTCTCACTTGTCAAATATTCATAATCGAATCAAGATGACTAAAGCAGAGCCGGTAAAAGAAATCGTTTGGCATGGATTTATAACATGCATTCACCATAACTCACTTTGATGTGATACTGTTTTAATGGTTGCTTCTGATTCCCCAGATAATTCCAACTCTCCCACTCAAGCCCCGGTGTTGGACGTGTTTCCCGAACGCTTAGAACTATCACAAGATGTTTCTCGCATCCGTCACAGAAGAACAGCCAGACTCATCAAGGTTTCCTGGATGGGAATTTCGGTTCGTTTATTTGTGATCGTCATGGAATTAACTGGGCTTTGGTTTCTCGGCCATTCTGTTCTGCTGGTGGATGCGCTGGCAAGTAGTGCTGATGTATTAACATCACTCGCCATTTTATTCGCAATCCGTTTTGCGGAACGCCCACCTGATGAAGATCATCCTTTTGGTCATGGTCGCTACGAACCACTGGCAGGCTTTCAATTAGGGTTACTGATTCTGGTTGTGGGGACTGGAACCTTTGGCTATCAATTGTTTGCTGCGATCAGTCATGTTCAGTCTGAGATTATAGGTTGGGTCAGTTGGATGATTCCCTTGTTCGCTGCCATTTTGCTCGAGATTACTTGCCGTATCGTATTGAAAATGGCAAGACAGGAAAAAAGCTCAGCCATGATTGCAGAGGCCTATCACTATCGTGTCGATGCGATTACGAGTCTCGTGGCCGCTTTTGGATTAATCATCGCTAGCCAATTGTCTGAGTATGGTCACTTAATTGACCATATCACTGCGATGATTCTTGCAGTCATCATGGTTTATTTGGGGTGGATTGCTGCCAGGGAAAATCTAAATGAATTGACAGACAAGATTCCTCCCCAAAATTATTTCGATCAGGTCAAGGTCTCAGCATTGAAAGTGGAAGGGGTTCTAGATGTGGAAAAGGTGAGAATCCAGACGGCAGGCCCCGATGCACACGTAAACATTGACATCGAAGTTAATCCTAACGAAACAGTCGATCAAGCCCATTTAATGGCGCAACAAGTGAGGCACCAGATACAACTCGATTGGCCCAACGTGAGAGAAGTGGTTGTGCACGTTGAGCCCTATTATGAAGCTGACCATTAGTGTCCCTGATTTGAGATTTTGATTTACACCTCAATTAGAACCGAATAATCACATCGCCGCCTAGCAATACCTGATAGTCAGCCTGAAAGTTACGATAGGGGCCTTGCACATTCAATAAAGGGGAATTCGTGTCAGACCAGTCAAATCGTAATTCTGGTCGAACTGTGACACACGGATGCGGCTTCCAGTTGGCTCCCACTGTCAGTTCAAAGTAGTTGCCACCTGAAGCGAACGGGGGAGCTAACTGAACGACTCGAGAGAACTCTTGGTCCCGGAACCATTCAAAGCGGGCTCCCCATGCCAAAGTATCAGAGACATCATAGTACAGATATTGATTGATTGAATACCATTTCGCAGGGACCACTTGAAATTGGTTATTGATCGCTCCGTTGTCCTGGATTCCGAAGTCACTCTGGAACACATAGGTCAGGCAGTCGCTGAATTGATGCGACAAAACAAAGCTGACTATAGTGCGGTTAGCACTGGCGTCGACGTTCGTATCCTGGTCGCCGGAAGATAAGGCAAGATTTACGTTCGTTGCCTGATCACTGCTGACCCAACCGATACCCGCCAGTAATTCTGCATCGTCATTGGGATCTTCCCAGGCATCCCAGCCTCTTGCGACACCTGCCAGCAATTGGAGTTGATCAGTCACTTGGAATGTCGACAGAACACCGGTATGTGTAAATGGTTCTCCATACTGCATTGAATAAGAGTGTGAGTAGAAGAAGTTGTCTGGTGCGGTTACTTTTTCATATCCAATGGGCGTATAAAAGTGCCCTGCTTTGATACTAACACCAGAGAGCCAGGGAATATAGAGTTCTGCATACAATTGAGGTAATGCCACACCATACATGGCAAATGTGTTGGCGCCATTACGTCGTGGCCCATTAGCACTATTCCAGTGAGCGGAACCATTGCTGTTTGTTTCAAGCCCGGTCGCGGTAGTGAAGAAATAGTCGGTACCATAGAGTACGTCAGCGCGAAAACCCCAGTCCAGCTCATCACCACCAAAGTCAACTTCACGTTCCATGAACAGATAAAGCTGGTTCATCTGATATTCGTTCGAACGATCATTAAACGTGACTGGCAGATTGAAATTGTTAGATGGCTTCTGAAAGTTCCCTGTGAAGCCCTGATCGAGCCAGCCGCCTACTCTGACTCGTTGAGAGTTCATAGAAGGGTAAACCGGTGAATGGCTCATGAGAAACTGTTCGAGGAAATTGCAACACTGGCATTCAGGCAGGCAAATTTCATCAACGCAACAAGTTCCACATTCATCAGTGGTGTCGCAGCTTGCATCAACACTTTGTAATGATACAGGCTGATACAAGTTTTGATCTTCTTCGAATTCAATCGCGGAATCGTAAGAGACCGCATTCTCCAGTCGATTTTGCTGTCCGAAAATGAGACCAGGCGTACATATGACGACGCCAACCACAATCCATTGTGTGAATATATTTATTCGCATCTTATTCCAAACTAGTGCGATAAACTGGCAAATTAACTGCGAACCTTGAGTTCACATATCGCTGGAAGGACTCCATCCTTGGATACCCTTATCTACTCTCTTATGACTCAGACTAATTCAATCAGCACTAAGTTGTTTGAATATAAGTGCTTAAAACGTATTGCTCGTTTCAGTAACTCAATAGTGGTCTGAATAAGAGGTTAAAAGCTCTTCCTCTCTCTATTTCGGTTTGGATGATTGGGGAAACAGAAGCTATTTATTTGTAAAGTACTCTCTTAACACTGATTTTGTGGTTCAAACGTTAAGCTCATCTCTGATTTACCCATTTTAAGATTCGTTTTCTTAGAACGAGTTATGAATTGGAGTGAGTCCTTTTGCACATCCTCAACCAGTATGTGCAAACATGGCAGTATTTGATGTACTCCGACTAACATTAAATGTACAGGTAGCTTAACGAAAACGTTTCCTAAGTTAAACATTTCTGTTGAGTTAAAGCACCATCACTGTCAATTCAATATACTGAACAAGACTTGCATGTTTGCAATGACCTTTACGACGGTCCTATAACCTGAACAGCATCTCCTAAACATCGCAAATTGCCTTTTTCTTAATTGCAATTGGGTCCCTTATGGGCAAAGATATTTCTCATGTTGGATTAATATCTACATTCTTTAGCCAAAATTGCGTATTCAAAAAAGAAAAACCTTTTAGACAAGGTATGGCTTACTGTTAGATTTAATTCGTTTAATCGTCAAACTAAGTGACTATTTCGACAGGAAATACCCTCACGAAGCATACCATTTAAAATTTGACCACTATTCAATTCAGTTACGAGTAAAAATCATTATGAAGAGCCTGAAGAGATTGTTTGGCCGTAAATCTGCTCGCAAAGTAAATCGCCGTTTGCCATTTCGGGTATCTCGCCCGATTGGATATGCAAGCCACGTCGAACGGCTCGAAGATCGAACCTTACTTGCCAGTAATATTCTGGCTTCGCTAGAAAGTTCGGTAAATCAACCCAATGACACTTCAGAGTTGGTTCTGAATGTGGGGCCAGGTGGTTCGCCCACATTGGGATTTGAAGTCAAAGCGGCCGCCAACTCTGTCTTTGACCCGGCAGCGATTCGCATTTTTGACGCGAATACAAATGCGGTCATTCCACTACAACTCGCAGAAAATGATCAAAATGGTTCCACGGACTCACTCGTCTTGGCAACTTTGAGTCCTGGTTCATACCGAATCGAAGTCAATGGGCAAACTTCTGCCACCGGTGGCTTCATTGTTGATGTGTTCCTGCCCGGTGATATGGATGGTAGTGGTTCTGTTTCTACAACCGAACAACAGCACGCATTAGCGGCCACCTACCAGCATCTGTTTGGCTTCAATCTTGTGTCAGCTCACTACATAACTTCGCTGGGACTTGATCCCAGCACCAATTTCTATTCAGAAGAGTTGGATGGTGACAGAGATGGTGACGTCGATAATTACGATTTGGAACTGGTGAACAATAATCAAAACCTCCCCGCCATTCAACTCGAACTGATCGGTGATCAGGACGCACCACAGATCATTGCTGGTTTGCAGATTGATTCAGGTGTTTCCAGCTCGGATGGGATCACCAACGATTTAACGATCTTGGGAAATATCTCTGACGACAGCCTGATTACACAATTTAAGGTAGGGCTTGATGGTGCCGGGTTCAGTAACTTTGTGGATATCTTCCCACAAATTTCTGGTGGTGCAAATGGCGGCTCATTTACGCTGACCCGTAGCTGGTTAGAAACCAATCTGAACGGCGGAAACACTTTGGAAGGGGGCACGCATACTCTGCATTTCTTCACAGAAGACGAGCATGCGAATAATAACTTGGGTTCCTTCTTCGAAGTCTCCTTCGAGCTGGATGAGACAGCACCGACCGTCACCGCAACACAGATCACAAATCAGAATGAGGATGAAGACTTTGGCTCTTTGGATCTGGGACCTCTCACCGATTTCTTTAATCAGAACGCTGGAACCCCCCTCAGCTTCCAGGTTGACAGTATTACCAATCCCATCGTCTCAGTAGACTTTTCGTCTGGTAATTTAGTTCTGAACTCGGTTCTGGATGCTATTGGCTCTACTGATATTGTGATTCTGGCAATGGATTTAGCCGGTAATTCCATTCTTTCAAATTCATTTACCGTTGATGTGAATGCTTTAAACGATGCTCCCGTAGCCGTTGACGATGCTTTCACGACTGACGAAGACACAACATTGAATGGTGCCAGCAACGTATTTGCTGCGAACCCCACAACGCCTGACTCAGATGTCGATAACGATCCTTTCACAGTAACGGAAGTCAATGGAATCGCTGCAAGCGTTGGCAATCAGATCACACTAGCATCGGGAGCACTGTTGACTCTCAATTCAAATGGTACTTTCGCCTATGATCCGAACGGTCAGTTTGAGCATCTGGCTGTTGGGACATCGACGACCGATAGTTTTACGTATACCATCGACGATGGCACAGGCAACTTGATTACGACCGATACGGCCACTGTGACGATCACAATTAATGGTGTGAACGATGATCCAACGGCCGCCAACGAAGGGATCGCTGCTACGGAAGACGGTGGTGCGGTGACAACGAGCGTGCTGGCGGATGATGTGGATAGTGACAACGATGCGAATAACTTAATCTATTCGATCATCCAACAACCGGGTGAAGGTTCCGCAAGTTCTAATGGTGATGGCACATTTACGTTCGATCCGGGTAGTGCATTCCAGGATCTGGCGTTGAATGAAACACGTCAGGTGACGTTTAGGTATACGGCGACGGACACTCACGGAGCAGTGAGCAACGACGGTATAGTGTCGGTCACGGTCACTGGTGTGAACGATGCTCCCGTAGCGCAAGCAGACGGGTTTACGACGGATGAAGAGAGTGCGATTGTCGGCGGTGATCTGTTTGTTGATAACGGCAATGGTGCCGACAGTGATCCCGATACGAGTGACAGTTTCACGGTCACGGGTGTTTCCGATGGTGGTACGATCGGTAATCAGTTTGCGCTGGGTTCTGGTGCGTTATTAACGGTGAATGCGGATGGAACCT
>JAJDEK010000354.1 GCA_029259875.1 Planctomycetaceae bacterium | reverse complement strand
GTTTACCAGGACCATTCGCTTATCAGGCCGGCGATCAGTTAAAAATTCGCGTGTCTGATTAATGGATGGAATACGGCCTGTCAGATCGAGGTAAACTCTTCTTAGAAATTCACCGTCGCTACTGAGAACAGACACAAATTGCGAATCGTCTTTGTAGTGAGACTGGATCTGTTCATCGATAAGTTTATGGAGAGGTTTGCCTGTAGGCAGCTTAGGTTTTTTGGCAACCAAAGGCCCCTCTGCCAGGTTTGGGGAGTCTGTAAATGCGGGTTGCGCGCTGAGAGCGTTCAACATGAAAATGACGAGAAGCAAAACGTAAACACGCATGTTTGTCCGAAACATGGGTCTCCTTCCTTCCGTTCTCTTCAAAATAATCAGATAGCTGGACTATCTGGGCGGGACGCACGGAACAGCAAAACTGCATCGTACGTTGTTTGAAGGTCTTAACACATCAATACATAGGCAGGTGTTTATTTATCGTCTATTTTGCAGCCCCGTCTTCACTCCGTCAAGTACAAACCGTAGTTCTTACATAGGTTTAGGAAAACCAGACGAAACGGACAGTTGACGGTCTTTTTACGCAATCTATCGGTTTTAACAAGAATCCCAATCAGAAGCTGGCTATTCGGAGGGGATAGAAATATCGTAACAGGCGGCCTCTTCACCATTTCGAACGAAGAGTTTGCCTTGAGCCAATGCCGGATGATTCCAGGTTTGCCCTTCGATGGCCTGAAAGGCAGCGATCTGTAAGTATTTTTCAGGATCTGCTTTCACAAGTTCAACACGACCATCTTCTGCCAGAATCAGAAGGTTCTCATCGACCAGAATCATCTGCCCATAACCGTAGCGACCTCTTTTCCAGGCTCTTTTTCCTGTCTCCAAATTTAAGCAGGTCAGCACCCCTTCATCCAATCCATACACGAAACCATCTAGTACGACAGCCGAATTAAATTTGAGCTTTAAGCTCTTACTTTTCCAGTCTTCAACAACCTCTGATTCAGCTCCCTGTTCCGAATCATTAATTGTAATCCGTGCTGAGCCGGCTCCATAACCTGCTCCCAGAAAAACAGAGGATGCGCCAATCATAATGGGCTGCGCCGCATTGACCCCCGCTTGATTGGTCCATGGATAAAACCAAAGCGACTTTCCTTCTTGGGGCGTGAAACTTTCCAAGCCCTTAGAATGAAAAACCAACAATTCCGGTTCTCCATTCAAAAGTGAAAGCTGTGGAGAACTATAACTCGATTTGTGTGATCCACCAGACCAGATCTCTTCACCTGTCAGTCGATTAAAAGCAATGACGGAATGGGGCTTCAACTCAGATGTATCTTGCGGAATCCCCGGATTCACAATCACGAGATCTTCCCAAATCAGCGGTGATCCGGACATTGCCCATTGAAGGTTTACTGATTTGCCTTCTTCCAGAAGACTTTTTGACCAAACGAGTTCACCTGTAATCGCATTTAAACAGTTGAGAATTCCAGTCGCCCCCATTGAATAAATCAGACCAGAATGAAATGTAGGCGTCGCCCGAGGACCAGGGCCTCCTAAAACTTCTGTAAATCGCACATCATCGTGATGAGTCCAAATCTGCTTGCCTGACAACGCGTCATAGCAAACCACCGTTTCCTCTTCACCACGCTGTTCCTGCGTAAAAGCACGGTCACCTACAATCGCAAATGATCCCCAGCCGGAACCAATTGGATGCTTCCAAAGCAATTCGGGAGGCTGCACATCCCAATCAGTTCTGATTTTTTGATCCCGTACAATGCCATCGCGTTCGGTTCCCCGATAGGCGGGCCAATCTCCAGGTGAAACTTCGAGTGACTGTGAAACTTCGTTTGTTTCTTCTGGAGTTTTCGCTGCTTGCTCAAAGTATTTTTTTGCCCGCTGTTCTGCTGTTGGCAAAAAACGAAATTGAAAACGAGGGACCATGTCTCCTTCAAAACTTTCCACTCTTAACAGTGAAAAGAATAGCACAAAAACGAGAACTGTCCCCAGCAAACCTTTGAAACGTGCTTTCCAGGAAACACCGGAAATGAACAACCACCAGATCAGCAATCCAAGAAATATATTTCGAATCCCACCGTAGACGGCAAACACCTGATACGTTCGATCCGGGGCTAACTGAAACCACTGATAAATAGTAAAGCCAATACCAGCGAATAAAATTGCCAGTCCCCACTTCCACCTTAGTTTCCGTATTGGTATTGGCTGAGGCGAAGCTTGATGAGATTCTTCAACGCCCTGCACTTCTGTTTCACTGCCCTCCATAACTCGCTCCGATTTACTATTTGAAGAGTCCTACGTAGGCTTTAATCATACTCGACGCAGGTTTCATATCAGATTTCACAACCAAAACCAGAGGCGCGTAAACTGTCTCGACAGATCTTGTGAATGGGCTGAATTTCATTTTATCTTCTACCCAAACCAGTGGGCCAGCCATAATCAAATACAGCAACAGAAAGGAAGTAAAGCACAGCAGGCAAACTCCCATTTTTTGGACAACAGTCGGTTTAGACGAATCCGTTTCTGTCGCAACATGAGTATCGATTGAGGAGACCATTCTTCTTTCACCTTAAAAATACGAGTTTTCCTAACTGCATTACTCGGCAAAATGGGGATGCGTTTCAAAAATTTTCGTCAGAGGGCTTTTTTAGCCGTCTCTATTTCTTTTTGAAAGCCGGCAACCTTTCACCTGTTTCACGGTGAAACTCATCTGGTCGTCGATTCCTTGGAAGCCGGTCATGGGTTTCAGCTTGCCACTGATCGAGGACCGCGCGTAATTCCTGTTGAATTTTTTGGTAATCTTTTTGACCTGCCAGATTATTCAACTCATGAGGATCTGCTTTCACATCATAGAGTTCCTCTGCCGCGCGGGGACTTAAAAAGCAACTTTTTTGGTCTTTGGTTAACTTATTTTCATCTCGCAATTGACGCATCTTAATAAACGACTCACTGCGTACCGCATCTGCAGGAGGCGTTCCAGGAATATCGGTATAAAAATTTCTGATGTATTTATATTGGGGAGTACGAACTGCACGACCAAAATCCTCAAAATCATGCCAATTATGTTCGGCAAAGACATGAGTACGGGTTGAACCACGTGGATTTTGCAGTAATGATTTGAAACTTTCACCCTGAAATGTCTCATCAGCGGGTAAGCCAGCCAGATCAAGAATGGTGGGAGCCAAATCAACCGAACTAACCAAGGAATCACAAACTGCTTTTGGCTTAATTTGTTTAGGCCAGGTTACAATCCAGGGAGTCCTAATCCCGCTATCATAGACGGTCGTTTTACAACGAGGGAACGGGCGACCGTTATCACTCAGAAAAATAATCACAGTATTAGAGGCCACACTCTGATTCTTCAATTCTTCACGCACGCGCCCGACAACACCATCTAATCTGGAAATTTCGTCGTAGTAAAGCGCCAGATCATGTCTCACTTCAGGAGTATCCGGCAGATAGGGAGGCACGATGACATCCTCATTTGTGTGAGGCCGCTCTATAATATTTCGCTCGTAGGGCCGATGGGGATCAGTAAAAGCAAACCACATAAAAAACGGTTTGTCTTTCGGTCGCTGCTGAAGCGTCGGAACCCACTCATTGAGTTTGGTTGTCACATGGTTAAATTTCGCTTCTGTCGGTTTCCCCAGATGCCACTTGCCGGCAGAAGCAGTGTAGTAGCCTGCCTCTTTTAATTTCTCAACAAAAGTCACCTGACTTTCTGGCAAAGGAAGATGCAGTTGGTGCGCTCCCGTATTGTGAGGATAACGACCTGTGATAATACTCGCACGACTCGGACTACAGGAACTGCAAGTCAAGTAAGCATGATTGAACTTCATGCCATCCAAGGCTAACTGATCCAAATTTGGCGTCTGGATTTTAGAATGTCCATAAGCGCCGCAGTCATCCCAGGCCATGTCATCCGCAATGAAGACGATAAAATTCGGCCTCTCTGCAGGCTGCTTTGCTGCAAATAAATTCGATAACTGACTATTCAAAACCAGTAATGTGAAAAGCATTATTGTGAACGGCATCAATCTCATAGTAATCTCTTGGTCAACGATAACTTATTTATATGTTTCAAGGTAAAAAGCGAGTACGCTCTTCCGGGGTTGGTATGCGACAGGTTTCATGTTTGCCAAAAAGCCGATATCTCGACCCAGCAATCAAGCGGTAACCAAGATCTCTGATCGGTAGTGGTATGCACCACAGAATCGATCCACAAAAGTTCCAGGGAAATGTCATTAACCATAATAATCTGACGACAGCAGCCGAACGTCGGTAGAGATGACTCCCATCTGCGGGACGGAAGACGACTGTGTCAACATGCTGAATATCTTCTTCACTTAGTAGCTGTTTTGCCGTTTCACCCTGTAAAGGAGAATAGAAGACTCGCGCGTTCTTATCTCTGACGATGGCAAAATCAACACTGGAGTTACAGAGACCACAAATACCATCAAAAAACAGAATGGGCTTGTCTATCACGAGGCTCTTTTCGCTGGACTCCGCTTGATACTCGCCCGGAGAAGCACCGCTTCGAGGCAATTCAGAAGAAGCTACCTGAACAGTCTGATCTACGGCCACTGATTCATTCATCTGATTTCGTATTTAAACCTTGAAATAAGTTGAAAAGAGCCTGGATTTGAATTCGATATCACCTACATCACCTAATATTATACGGAACAAGTATTTATCTCTAGTAGTTTTTTGCCCTTTGGAGGGAATCCCACCGATTCCTGGCACTTTTCTGTAGAGAATGATCCTGCAGAACAGTCCCAGCAATACATTTCCTTCTGTCGTTTCCTGCAATTCGACGCTAGAATAACAGAGGTGACAAAACCGAAGGCCTTTTTAAAGGGCTCGCTTTTGATCGACTTCCTCAAGAGAAATTCATGTACAAGCCCCCTTCACATTCTGGATTACAATCTCACTGGAATAGTGGTATCGGTGTTTCTACTGTGGTCCATTTGCTTATCATTTGTGGATTAGCAATCGTCATAAAACAAGAGGCCGATTTGTCGTCATCATTGTCCGACACTGTAATTCAGACGCGTTGGGCTCCTCAAAAAATGGTTCAACCAGTGGTTCTTGAATTAAAAGTGGTAACAGATAAAAAAGAAAGCCCTTCAAGTTCGCTGGTACTCTCAAAATTACCACCAGTATCAGATCTTCATTCTGCACCGGATTCCCAATCACTCGCATCGCTTTTAGAAGGACCACTGCCACAAACAACACTACAGGAAGATGCACTCACAACCAAAAATGCAGCAGATATCGTGGGTGCTGTATTGACCTCTTCTGCAATCGGCAATGCCTATCCTGGAGCTGGAAATGGGCTGGGAAGTGGTAATTTCTTTGGAATGAATCCCAAGAGTAAAAAAATCGTCTTTGTGGTTGATTCGTCAAAGAGCATGAACTTTCCTCACGACAGTGTTGGAAAAACCAGACTGGGCCGAGTCAAATTAGAACTTGCAAAAGCAATTCACTCCATGGACAAAAATCAAGAGTTCTTCGTCATTTTCTTCAGTGATTTCGCGATACCAATGCCTGCCAGACAGCTCCAGCCAGCGACTCCAGCGGCAAAGCAAAAATATCTTTCCTGGGTTGCCAGAGTACCCGGTATCGGAACGACAGAACCACTGCAGGCGCTCATATTGGCACTTCGTCTTCAACCAGACACAATTTTTTTTCTAACCGATGGGCAATTCAACCCGTCGATTGTCAGAGCTTTTAACGAAGTGGCTGAGAAAACACATTACAATCAAAATGTCGTCGTAAACGGAATTTGTCTGGGAAATCGTGAAGGAGAACAGCTCATCAGGGAACTTGCCGAAAAGAATTCAGGGAAATACACCTTTATCCCTTAAGGCCCGCCCACTGTATCACATCACAGATATACACCAAAGCATTTTCTCTCACAGATTCTTACTGCCTGCTCGAATCTAAGTCTTTACAGAGAAATACTTTTTGGCATAGTATGACCGTTTTATAATTCATCGCAAATTTCAAGTGATAATTTTAATCATTCAACGCCTTCAATGAAGGAGGCAATTTCATTGCCGGTCCCTCTTTGTACTTTTCTGACTATGGACTTTTCTGAAAGTAGCCAACCAGAAACACCCCTTCATTTTGGGGACACTCTGAAAACGGCACACTAACTATCTGGATCTCGTTAAAATATGAATTCTATTAACTCTGAAGAAACAGATACTCAGAAAAATGATCCCAAAAAAGGAACTTTAAACTCAACATCATTTCTGGCACTTCTGGGAACTCAATTCCTGGGTGCCATGAATGACAATATGTTTCGTTGGTTTATTATCCCTATTGGAAAACCAATCATCGGAGATGCAGAAGCGCTTTCTCTGGGTCTGGCCTGTTTCACTCTACCATATTTACTACTTGCCAGCGTGGCCGGTTACCTTGCTGACCGCTTCAGTAAACGTACAGTGATCGTCGCCTGCAAAGTCGCCGAAATCTTCATCATGGTTTTAGGGATCTGGGCCATTCAGATCGGCAATATCTACCTGCTCTTTTTTATCGTGGCTTTAATGGGCTGTCAAAGTGCCCTGTTTGGCCCTGCAAAATTCGGCAGTATCCCCGAAATGTTACGCGATAACCGCCTTTCAAAAGGCAATGGTTTAATGGGACTGATTACTGTGGTCTCTTCTGCCTTGGGATTTATCGCAGGAAATTATTTATTCCATGTTACACAACCCAATCTTAATGCGCCAGGCTCATTTTCAGGCATTAGCATTGCCGCATTCACTTTGGTCGGTGTAGCAATACTCGGAACATTAGTCAGTCTGAAAATTCGCAAACTGGCCTCTGCAGCTCCAGAGAGAGTCTTTCCCTTTAATCCTGCTAAAGAAACATGGCACCAATGGCGGTTGCTCTCCAGTAGCACCCCCTTACTCAGGACTGCACTCGGTGTGGCCTTCTTCTGGATGCTAGCATCCATGGCGCAAATGAATGTTGATACCTATGGAATTCACGAATTAGGACTCTCGCAAAAAGATATTGGCCCCTTATTGGGAATCCTGGTATTAGGAGTCGCCGCAGGAAGTATTCTGGCGGGAATCTGGTCTGCAGGACGCATTGAACTGGGAATTGTGCCTATCGGAGCGGCCGGTATTGTTGTCGCATCTCTGTTACTGTTCTTCACAGGCAGTAGTGTAGATCCCGGAGCGGAAACCAATTCACAGTTCTATTATTTATTATCACTACTGTGGCTGTTCCTGCTCGGTGTCAGTTCCGGATTATTTGACATCCCTCTCGAAACATTTCTCCAGCACCGTAGCGACGTCGAAACGCGTGGAAGTATTCTGGCAGCAGCCAACTTTCTGGCGTTTACTTTCATTCTCATTGCCTCGGGAGTATTTTTTGTGATGCAAAAATACCTCGAAATGTCAGCCAGTCAGATTTTTATGGTGTTGGGTTTACTTACCATTCCCGTTGGCATCTATATTTTCAAACTGCTTCCAAATGCGACGATCCGATCTATCGTCTGGTTAGTCAGTCGAACCATTTATAAACTGCGCGTATGTGGACACGATAATCTGCCTAAAAAAGGAGGTGCACTCCTGGTAGCCAATCATGTTTCCTGGCTTGATGGTATCTTCCTGATTCTCACCTCATCCCGCCCGGTCAGAATGATCGCATTCTCAACCTATGTTCAAAATCCATGGGTTAAATGGCTAACAGAGTTATACAACACGATCCCTATCAATATTGATGATGGTCCCAAAGCGCTGATGGCATCCATCAAATCAGCACGAAAAGCTATTAACGATGGAGAATTAGTCTGTATCTTTGCGGAAGGAAAATTAACTCGATCAGGTTACTTACAGCCTTTTCAATCTGGTCTGATGAAAATCATCAAAGGGACTAATGCACCTGTCATTCCAGTCTATATCGATGAACTTTGGGGAAGTATCTTCAGTTTTCATGGCGGAAAATTTTTCTGGAAATGGCCTCGACGATGGCCTTATCCGGTTTCCATTCGCTTTGGAGAACCTATACTTCATCCTGAAAATGAAAAACATGTTCAAAAGGTTGTGCAAAACCTTGGTATTGAAGCGGCTAATTTTCGAAAGACGTATCAAATGATTCCACCTAGAATGTTTATTCGAAAATGTAAAAATCGACGATTCAAACAAAAAATAGCAGACTCAACGGGAGTTGAGCTTTCGGGAGGAAAAGTTCTCACCGGGGCGCTATTAATGCGACGGCTCCTTAATAAACATGTATTAAAACAAGATGAAAAGATGATTGGTGTCCTACTGCCGCCTTCGGTAGGAGGCTGTGTTGTCAATGCGAGCCTTGCCATCTCCGCTCGGGTTCCCATCAATCTAAATTACACACTTTCCGACAGCGATATCAATTACTGCATCAAAGAGGCTGGAATCAAAACCGTTCTGACTAGTCAGAAGTTTCTGGAAAAGAAACCGATCGACATGGACGCCAATGTGGTGCTGTTGGATGAGTTAAAATTAAAAGCTTCGATCTTTGACAAACTCATCTGCCTGTTCCAGGCATTTCTTGTACCAGCCTGGATCATCGAACGCTTCATCGGACTGAGACACGTTGACCCCGATGAATTGAGTACAGTCATCTTTACATCCGGATCAACGGGAACCCCCAAAGGAGTGATGCTGACGCACCATAATATCGTTTCCAATATCAATTCCGCCGATGATTTACTGCACCTCTCTTCGCAAGACTGCATTCTGGGGATATTGCCCTTCTTTCATTCATTCGGATACACGATTTCGCTTTGGATGCCGTTTCTCCGAAATATGAGGGCCTGTTTTCACTTCAACCCAACCGACGCACGTACCGTTGGAAAAATGGTGGAAAAGTACGAAGTCACATTGTTTACATCAACTCCTACGTTTTTAAGACACTTCCTCAAGCGGTGTACGCCGGAGCAATTTAAATCATTAGATATCGTAATTACGGGCGCGGAAAAACTGCCTCAGAGTCTGGCAAAAGAATTCGAAGAAAAATTCGGTCTTTTTCCAACAGAAGGTTATGGCACGACAGAGTTATCGCCTGTCGCTGCTGTCAATATTCCCCCCAGCAGACAACTAGACCCGAATGAGATTAGCGCGAAACCGGGTACTGTTGGTCGAGCCATTCCCTGTGTCATGGCGAAAACCGTAGATCCGGAAACAATGCAGGATCTACCTGACGGAGAAGAAGGGTTGCTATTCATTAAAGGCCCGAATGTCATGAAAGGCTATTTGAATAATGCAGAAAAAACAGCAGAAGTGATCATCGACGGTTGGTACAACACCGGAGACTTCGCCATGATTGATGAGGACGGGTTTATTAAGATCACAGGACGACAAACGCGCTTTTCAAAAATTGGAGGCGAAATGGTGCCTCATGTTCGCATCGAAGAGATCATTACAGACATTGTCAGTGACCCTAATGAGGATGAACCTGAAGTTCAAATTGCCGTAACGTCGGTTCCTGATCCTAAAAAAGGTGAACGAATAATTGTACTCTATAAACCTCTAAATATATCAGTCGATGCCATTCTAAAAGAGATCGACAAAGCAGATCTTCCCAACCTCTGGATCCCATCCAGTGATAGTTTTCTGGAAGTCGAATCAATTCCGCTACTTGGAACAGGTAAACTGGATCTTGCAAAAATCAAGGAACTCGCCTGCGAAGCGTTTTTCCCTAAAATCACCAGTTGACCCAGACCTTGTCATTTGCTGAGTATTGATTGACCTTATCTCTTTCTTTCATATGTGTTTACACAAAATCGATCAAAAAAACGGTTAGTTTTTGCGGTCTTATGAGTCCCTATGTGTAAACAACGGGCCATTGTGTGGTTTATTCCACAATGTATTCAACCGTTTTCGCTGAAAGAGACAGGAAGCAGGCATGATCAATCAAAATGTCAAACTAACAGAACGACAGAAGCAAATCTATCAGTTCCTGAAAGACAAAATTGTGAACCGCGGATATGGCCCTACCGTGAAAGAAATTGGAGATGCATTTGAAATTCGATCTCCCAATGGTGTTGTGGGTCATTTAAAAGCTTTGCAGCGCAAAGGACTCATCAAAAGACAGTCCAATATTTCGAGATCCATTCAGCTCTGTGATAACTCACAAAAACCTGCAAATTTTCCTCTGACCGGTATCTTAAAATCAGGCACTCCCTTAGTACCTCCTGAAGGCGAATCCCAAGTTGACTTTAGTTCGCTATTTGACTCTTCTGATAATTTTTGCTTGAAAGTTAACGGCACATCTATGATTGATGCGCAAATTCAAGAGGGAGATTATGTCGTCGTCAAAAAGCAAGACACCTGCGCACAGGGAGACATCGTTGTTGCCCTCGTTGATGACCACGAAGCAACATTGAAACGCTTCTATCAAGAAGAAACGCGCATCCGGTTAGAACCCGCAAATGCAACAATGACTCCCATCTATTCGAATAACGTCAAAGTTCTTGGCATCGTGAAAGGTGTGATCCGAAAGTTTGTTTGAGTTGTAGTTTTCAGATCGCATCCCATTTAACCATAGCGGCTTCAAGAATATTAGACTTGATCCAAATAGCTCTGAAGACGCTACACTCAACCTGGATACAGGCTAACTATTCTTGATCTGTAATCATTGCCATCTGTTTTCGAGCCATTGAAATCAGCATGGTATCGGGAAGATCTTTTGCGCCTACGTGACGTAGCATGTTCACAACTTGCGCCGCTGTATATTGGGCGTGAGTACAAACATGCAACAAAACATCATAACACTTTGTTCGATGGACTTTCCCTTTACCGGAACTGGTACTGCTTTTACTCACGATCTCTTCCAGTGAATCATCAGTCAGTTGGTTTAAATAATCAATCCAGCGTTGATCCAATGCAACCCAGTTCTGTTTCAGTTCTGTGAAGGACTCAATTGCCCCTGTCCCTTTTTGATTACCCGGTAATTCTCCTGGCAGATCACCGGGCAATGTAGGAGAATCATCACCCTGTAATGCCTCTAGCCAGACATATTCAGCAGCATAAAGATGTAGTAATGACTTCCAGATCGAACCTTGACCTATTGGAAATGCCTGTACCCTCTCCGCCTCTGAAAGCATTTGAACAGACTCGATTAGAGCCCGATTCACCCATTGGCGGTGTTCATGCAAACGCGAAATTAACTTGACAGACACCCGATTCTCCTCAGATCTAAACTACGAGAATAATTCTTTGAAATCCCTCATACAGAAAATATCCAGTTTACTTTCATTCAGATAGAGCGAAATTCGGCAAAATTGGTTCGGGAAGGAACGATCAATCACTGCTCCCCCGTGGCAGCAAACTCCTCTGGTATGAGGGTATTAAATTCACAGAGCGATTTTTAACCGTTTTTTTCATTTAGATTGTTTCTCAGCACTTGAATTGCCGAAACTATTTTCTATCCTTACCCTTACATTAGGGGAGTTTATACCTCAAATAGAGGGGGATTAGCTCAGTTGGGAGAGCGTTTGGCTGGCAGCCAAAAGGTCACCGGTTCGAGCCCGGTATCCTCCACTTTGAAGCTTACTGTTGAAACACAGTAAGCTTTTTTTATTGACGGTAAACCATTTTGCTCTTGGCCAGAACTGAAGTTCTGCTTGATTAATAAAAACCAGCCCGCATTCCATTTACAAATGCGGGTCGGCTAATATCACTATTCAGAAACAAGCAGTATCACAACTTTTATTACTGCCGCTGCTCAATTGGCAGTGGTGGTAGTGAATGGTTATGCCCAGTTCCATTTTCACATTGGGGGCAAGGCTGCTCAAGTACTTCTCCGGACCTGCATCTTTCGCATGGTTCTTCAACTACTTCAGGTTCCAGTTGAAAATCTTGAGAGTAACTTCCACGATCCTGATAGTTACATCCGTCATAACCCAACACTGCCTCGTCTCGATAGTATCGGGAATAAGCAGAGCCCGCATAAAACGATTTTGGCTTTCCCCAAAAGCCCGTTGAGTAAAACCCGGTATAAGCATAGTCCTGATTTAAAGAGGAAATCGCTCCTCCCACATCAGATAACTCGCTCACAACGGCTGTCTGAACATAGCTTAAACCTACGATCATTCCTAAGACAGCAACGGTCAGAATAATAACCAACTCTGCCGATATGATAAAACCGTTTTCATCATTCCAAAATTGTTTTACGAGATGACTCATCTGAAGCTCCTTTGTGTATTTTGATTAACTGCGTTTCTTAAATTGAAATTTTTGGATGTTGGAATCATCTCACGAAGTGGATCAGTCTGAAATCATTTTCGATCTCATTTCTCAGACAGATGCATTTCACTTCAAAACGAACTCTATTTTTGACTCTGCTGCTTTATCATCTCAGGAATATATCCCTGGAAGTTGTCTTCATCTTTGTTTTGAAATTGCTGATTGGCTAAAGCGGGAAAGGAAAGTTTCTCAGGCTTTCCTTCTCTGGTTATTAAGGCGGAACTCAATACCTCACTCACCATAAAAAATCAGGATAAGTAAACCAGAATTTCTCCCCGCTTCAGTCAATCAATCATCGGTGGTCTCTCAGGTCACCGACTTGTGTAACGGTCTCTCAGGTCGCCACACACACTCTCTATGCGATGCACTTCCTGGCTGATATTCATGCCACAGAAGCTGATGATCAAGGTTTTTGTATAACCGTTATATCTGGTCTTTTCGTTAAGTCCGAAATATTCGGTCTGATCAATACAAATCGCAATACATGTGCCACTCTTGCAATCCACACAACAATCAGCACCACCACAATCACTATAATCCCAATAATAGTAATGACTTACAAAACCATCATAATCATAACTTTTTTATCGAGGCCCTTTTGAAAATTCGCTTGGCATCTGAAATGTTCAAATTGCTTTACACCGGTTTTAACACTTTTGACAAGAATTCCAGTCGTAGGGGTTATGCAGATTATGAAGCGAATTGAGCCGAAGTGAGCATCACCGGGCTATCATTAAGAGCTCGATTTTGACTCAAAGAAGATGAGAGAGCGCACGCGGAAAGGTAATGGAAGGAACCAGAGTTAGCTCTGTAGACGTACTAGAATGGATCTGAAGCTGTCTTCAGTCCACAAAAAAAGCCCTCTCAAACCGCAGTTCGAGAGGGCTACTATTTTTACCAGTTAGGCGACTAATCGAGGAGTGGATTGTCGCCATCGACGATGGAACTGAAGAAGTCGTCCACGTCGGACGTGTCTGCTGCTTCTTCAATCACAGGCAGACGTCTGAGTGACTCACCCAGTGATTCACTCATCAGGTCGTGACCTGCTTCGTCCGCATCCAGATCGCCATGACCTAAAGTGTGACCGAACTCGTGCATTACGACAGTCAACAGGTCCATACGACCAAAGGCATCACTGTCTTCGTTCGCCACCAGGCCGCCATCGGCGTCCTGTGTGAACTCACTGTGATCGAACGGCGTGTCATCCACGAACCAGCCATGGCCGGCAGCATTCACGTCGATCATGATTGTCGTGCTGGTCGCACCACCTAACATCGCATCTGGCAGATCAGCCAGTACAAAGCTGATGGATTGCAGCCGCTCTAACTCAGTTGCGGAAATCCCCGCAGAGGTCCAGTAATTCAAGGCCGCATCACGTACGGAATTCAAATCAGCCTGCGTGAGTACTGGTGCTCCCGAGTTGATCACGCTAGTGGTTGCCTGAAGCGGCCCCGTGCGTTCAATCCGGATGGCATCGGCCAGAATGGAACCATCCACGGCCGTATCGTTCAGGGTCACCGTAATCGTACCACCGGCACCGATAGTCACAGTTCCCAGGATCTCCCAGTTAGAACCAGCGTCGTTAAAGTCATTCGGGGCAATGCGCTGGTTAATGGCAATCGCACCACCACCGGCTCCCGAACTCGTCACATTATAGTCAACATTGGTGTCACGGGCGGGATGACCATTCCAGGTCGCAGAAACCTGATACGTGCCAGCCACCAGACCTGTGAAGTCCCAACTCGCGGTACCAGTCTGTCCGATATTGATTTTCTGAGAATCAAATCCACGATAAGCCACAGCCCCCGATGCGAAGTAGTCTCCCCCACTCGTGAAGCCAGCATCCCCATCGTCAATAATCAACGAATTGACCGAAGTCGCCGATACAGTAAAGCTGAAAGGGCTCTCATCTGCATCATCGTTGGCGATGGTCTAGGCGCCCGATGTTGACATCGTTCCATTGAATTCCAGTTCAAACGTTGTGGATTGACCTGCCGCCAGAGCCGTCGTTCCCAGAGGAATCGAAACCACAAAACCGGCAGGCGGCGTGATGGCTCCTAAATTCAACGTATCGGTACCAGTATTGGTAATCGTAAATGTTTGGAACAAGGAACTACCGAAGTTAGATGTTCCCAGATCCACACAGCTGGCACCACTCGTCAGATTGGTGGCACCGGCTCGCACTTCGATTTCCGGATCAATGGAACCGATGGGAAGCAATTCCAGTCGCATGGCATCGGCGGCCAAGTGGCCAGTAGCACCATCATCGCTCATCGTCACCGTCAGTGTATTACCAGCGGCGACCTGGAAGTTGCCCAGTTCTTCCCAGAAGGTGCCATCGGCACTAAAGTCATCCGGAGCAAACCGCTGATCCAGGCTGACTGTAATCGGACCACCGACAATACCCGAGATCGTGATCTGAGCATTGGAAGCCAGATTACTGTGCTGGAACCAGTGGCTGGCAACCTGGTAGGTGCCTTGCCCCAGATTGGTGAACTGCCAGGTCGCGGTATTGACACCTGGCAAATCGCCGCCAATCAGTAAATCCTGGTCATCCTGGAAGTAGTCAATGTAGGCCACTTGTGCGGTTCTGGTCTCCCAGGGATCACCAGTGTTGGTGTAATCCAGGTCTCCGTTGTCCACAATCATTGAAGCCGAAGCCGATCCGGAAACGGTAAAGTTGAATGGATTCGCATCGCTGGAATCAACGCCAAAGGAGACCATGCCCCCAAAGCTGCCCGCCGTGGCGGCGTTCATCTGCAGACTGAAGGTCGTGGAAGCGCCTGGAGGCAGATTATTATTGCCTGGAGGTGTCACGATACTAAAGCCTGCTGGAATATTGATCGGTCCTAGAGCCATGTTCCGCTCACCAAAGTTCGTGACCGTGAAGGTGCGAATGACCGGAGCACCCACGATGGTGTCTTCGAAATCAACAGTGCCTCCGTCTGTGACGTCTTGTGCGTCCAGGCCACTACCGACTTCCACAGCAATCACCGGATCCACCACACGGTAAATTCGGACTTGATCCGCATACACGATGCCGTCTGCATTATCGGTGAGTTGCACACTCAGGGTGCTACTGGTGATCTGGATGGGATCGCCAATGAACTCCCAGAACAAACCATCATCCAGGAAGTCATCACTGCTCATCCGCTGATTCACAGACACGGTCGTTACAGTCGCCACATCATCGAAGATCGTATACGGAGCATTCGAGGCGGCACCCACTCCATTGGTGGTAATGTCTGGGTTGACGTACCAGTGAGCTACCACTTGGTAACGGCCCGGTTCGACATCGAAGGTCCAGGTCGCCGCATTGGTGCCTGTGCCCCCCTGGAAGAAGTCGCCTGCATACAAAAACTCCGGATCGAGCTGACTACCCGTCTCCAGCTCATACCAGGTTCCCAGCGTCGAAAAGTCGGGATCATTGACCCCTACCGTCGCCGGTCCCGCTTCACCCATCACGGTGAAGTTATAAGGATTCTCATCTTCATCACCGGTCGTGAAGGAGATCTGACCGAAGGTCGAACCAGTGGTTCCCC
>JAJDEK010000353.1 GCA_029259875.1 Planctomycetaceae bacterium | reverse complement strand
GAAATCGAGGTGCCTCGTATTTACAAGCGAACGATCACGGGCGCGATTGTGGAGACGGCACCACAAGTCGATTCTCCTGTGAACGCTGCTATTGAACCAAATCATTTCAAAGCTCCTGCACAACCTTTGGTCAAAGAGAATCAGGTCTCGCCTCAGCCAGGATTAAAAGGGGTAAACGCACCAAAGAGATTGAACCCGCCTGAAGGGATTAAGCGTGCTAGCGCTCCTGTTATTAAAACCGCCAAACATGCCAGTTTTAAATCTGAAGTCGGTGGAGATCAGTCAGGAAATTCTACTCCTGACTTGATTGCCATTGATCAACTAATTCAACAGGGAAAAATTATCGACGCTCATAAGCGACTTTCCAAAATTTACTGGAAACAACCTGAATTGTATCCGGTCATTAAATCGCGCATTGAAGAGACAGCGCGCATGATTTATTTTTCTCCTCAGCCGCACTTCATGACCCCTCATGAAATCGAGCCCGGTGATCAATTGCGAAAAGTGTCAAAGCAATATCAGATTACCTGGGAGTATCTGTCAAAGCTCAATCAGATTGACCCCAAAAAGATCAGACCAGGTCAGAAGCTTAAAGTCATCAAGGGGCCTTTTTCCGTATTTGTGGATTTGAGTGAATTCACACTTACAGTGCATGCGCACGGATATTTCGTGAAACGCTATTCCATTGGAATCGGCAAAGATCATTCAACGCCGACCGGAAAATTTCAGGTCAAAGACAAGTTAGTTGATCCTACTTATTACGGTTCGGATGGAGTCATCGCCAATGATGATCCGACAAATCCATTGGGAGAACGGTGGATTGATATCGGCGATAGCTATGGCATTCATGGCACGATCGATCCGGCGTCGATTGGCAAAGCTGAGTCCAAAGGCTGTGTGCGGATGCACAATAAAGATGTTGCTGAAGTCTACGACATGCTGGGTGTAGGCTCTGAAGTTGTGATTCGCCCCTGAGTGCTTATTTTATGTCGCATGCATTATTGAGCGGATTGTACGAAATATTCGTGGGCTAATTTTTTTTAGTCTCAATAGTTCTCAAACGCAATAATAAACCCGAATTCGAGGGATTCTTTCTCTGCGGTCTGTTTGAATGTTGAATTCGAGCCTGTAGAATACGTGTGGCTGAACCAGATATGGCACATTTAAACGGAGTGTGCATTTCCTAGGTTCTTCATCATAAATGACACACATTCAAGGTAGAGAAGAGAACATTCATGTTTGATCGGGAAAAGCTGATCGAGTTATTTCGAGAGCGTGCCTTAAAGTTTGGTGACTTCACACTGGTTTCGGGTAAAAAAAGCAGTTATTACCTTGATGGAAAACAGGTCGTACTGCATTCACATGGGCTACGTCTGGTGAGTGCCGGGTTATTAGAAATGTTGGCCGATGTGGAATTTGATGCCATCGGTGGGATGTCCATCGGTGCTGATCCAATTGTGGCTGGCGTGCTGGCGATTGCCGCAGAACAGGGAAAGTCGCTCAATGGGTTTATGGTTCGCAAGGAACCTAAAGGACATGGAACGAATAAATACGTGGAAGGTCCTGTACAGCCAGGTGATAAAGTGGTGATTGTGGATGATGTCATTACCACGGCTGGTAGTGCATTATTATCTGTTGATCGTGCCGAAGAATTTGGCTGCGAAGTAGTGCAGGCATTAGGGGTCGTCGATCGTTTACAGGGAGGTGCTGCGAACTTTGAGAAACGCAATATCCCCTTCAAAGCGTTATTAACGATTCAGGACTTTGGAATCGAACCACCGGCGGAAGATGAATAATCGTTTTAAGCTTTGAAGAAAGAGACATTTCTAATGGCAAATCTCCTACGCTATGATGATTCAGCAGCACGACGTTTGATTGACAATCAATTATACGAAACACTTCAGCCTGATCTCATCGCAGCGCGAGAAGAAATGCTGAAAGACATCACCCTGCTGGGTACCGATCAGATACCGGCTAACAAGCAGCCTTTGGACGCTGGTTTTCAGAACTTGCCGCAGCAACTCTTGGATGAATATGAATCACACAAGGGTGAAAGTCTGCTGGGAAAAATCGAAGCCAAGGCCCAGGAGCTGCGCGAACAATCGGATCGATTTGTAGTTTTAGGAATTGGCGGTTCCTATATGGGGATGCGCGCTTTGTTCGAATCCTTGGCGCATCCCTGGCATAATGAATTGACGCGTGAGCAGAGACAAGGTATCCCTCGCCTTTATTTTGAAGGAAATAATGCCGACAACGATTCTGTGACGGCACTCAAGGCTTTATTGCAAAGCGGTTGCCAGGATCCGCATGATCTGTTGCAGCGTTGGAGTCTGACTGTCATCAGTAAATCAGGGGGCACATTAGAAACGGCAGTCGGATTTCGTGTGTTCCGTGAAGCGTTGGAAGCTTACTACGGAACCGACTCGGATGAGAGCCGCTCGCTAGTCGTTCCTATTACCGGTCTGGAAGGTAAGTTAAGAAATTTCTCCAATGAGAAAGGGTACTCAAGCGTCTTCCCTATTCCCGATAATGTCGGGGGACGTTTTTCTGTTTTCACGGCAGTCGGTTTATTCCCCGCCGCCGTGAT
The DNA here is from genome assembly GCA_029259875.1 of Planctomycetaceae bacterium. Lineage (GTDB taxonomy): Bacteria > Planctomycetota > Planctomycetia > Planctomycetales > Planctomycetaceae > Gimesia. The sequence continues at coordinate 5,605 of JAJDEK010000353.1, read as the reverse complement.
GGGGATTGACATCAAAAAACTACTGCAAGGGGCAGCCGACATGACACAACGATTTGTCACTCAGCCGATGGGTGATAATCCGGTGTTGGACTACACGGCGACCTGTCATCTCTTTGAAAAAGAGAAGCACAACACGATTCGGATTCTTTCGACCTGGGGAAAAAGACTCGAAGCATTAGGGCTCTGGTATGATCAATTGCTGGCAGAAAGTCTGGGCAAAGAAGAAAAGGGAGCAACTCCTCTGACGGTTGTGAACACTAGAGACCTGCACAGTCGCGGGCAACAGCATCAGGAAGGAGCCCTCGATAAACTGATTACAAACCTGATTGTCGAGCAACCTGACTCTACTCCCGTTTCAGTTCCTGTGGTCCCGGAAAATCAAAACCAGGATGAACTTAATAAACTGGAAGGCAAAACTGTTCCCGGTATTCTTTCAGCGGCAATTGAAGGCACGAATCGGGCTTATGCCGATGCGAATCGCCCTACGGCTGATTTGATTTTGCCTTGCCTGGATGAATATACGGTCGGGCAGACTTTGCAGTTTTTGATGCTGGCAACCGTTCTGGAAGGACGTTTGATTAACATCAATCCCTATGGGCAGCCCGGAGTGGAAGCCTACAAAAAGAATATGCAGGAAGTCCTAAATCGCTGAAAGGTTCCGACTGCTTAACTGGTACCGGGAACTTGCTGATTCTTATCAATCGGAACGCCGATCATTTGGCCGCTGAAGACCGTTTTGCCATCGACGAGTCCTTGGAAGTTAAATTCGGCTCGCTTACCGGCGCGAATGCGTGCTAACTGTGCCATGATGACCAAGCGCTGGTTTGGAAAGACGGGGCGGCGAAAACGAACATCATTCATTCCACCAAATCCCAGGAAGTCACCGCCGAGCAATTTGAATTTTCGAGCGTAAAAACCAGCCAATTGAGCTGAACATTCACAAAGTACCACGCCTGGCATCAAAGGAAAACCAGGCATATGCCCGCGCACCCAGAATTCATCCTCTGTGACATCTTTAAAACCGACAATGCCATGCTTTTCGTTATCGATATGGACAATACCTGTAAGTTGTTCCATCTCAAATCGCTGAGGGTTGATTTCTCTGATGTCTTCGATTCCGAATAAAGGGTTCTCAAAATCGAAATCTATTCCATCATAAAGCAACTTGGGTGGCATGGTCTCATTTCTCCAAAAGGGGCATTATCGAAAATAGCCCTAGTTTGTTGGTAGGGGCCTTCATGTGAATGAAATGGTTTTAATAAGGCAAATATTGTTTCTGCCTACGATTCACAAGGTAATGAAGGCAACACTCACCGCCGCTGAAACTTGCGATCTTAGCAAACTTGGTAGCATTTGTTAATCGAGGATTTCAGCTAATTGGCTCAAATTAGTGATCAATCTGTCAGGTTTTAAATCGGGATTTCGGACTTCTTTTTTGCTCGCCTGCATGCTCAGGGAATCACCGGCAAATAAAACCGTCTTTATTCCAAAGCGTTTGGCCATTGCCAGGTCTTCATGAATATGAGTCCCAACATGCAGGATTTGCTCTGGTGAAATCTCCAATTGTTCGAAACGGTTGACGAGTCTTTCATAAAGAGACGTCGATGGTTTGCGGACTTCTTCACGATAGGACAAACAGAAACACTCCTGATTGAAGAGTTCTGAAAGCGGCGGCAGTGTACCTTGAGAACTCAATCCCCGCAATACTTGAACTAAAGTGAAAGGCTGTGCATCAGCGAAAAGAGCTACTTTTTTGCCTTGCTCTCCTAATTTACTGAGAGTGACCAGTGCATCGGGCATTGCCTCAACACCCTGCAATGAGGAATGAAAGAAGTAAGCAACTTTTGCGCTGAAGTCATCCAGCCCACCATAAAAGGATTCGTCAATGTGATATTCATTCTTCTGCAGTCGAATGATGAGTTGTTTCCAGATTTCGACAGAGTTGATTTCCGGTTTTTCTCCCTTAGCGACTTTGCGAGAAATTCTCTGGTCGTCAACGATGTTGCGATATTGTGACAGCATATATTCCCAGGGGGCTCCCGGTTTGCGTGACATACTGTTCCACATGTTGAATTCTTTGATGGTCTTGTCGAGTGCAATCTGCATCCGTAATTGCTGTTCATGATCAAACAGTAAGCAACCATCGGAAATATGGAGTAATGTTCCATACAGGCTGAATGTGACTGCAGCGATATCCCTCATCGGTTTCAAGTAAGGCGTTGCCTTCGGGATCACTAGCGCTGGAGGTACCGGCCAGATGAGATCATCTCGGTGGGCCAACCATTCAGCATATTCTTGGAGAGTTTGTGCCATAACAAATAGATCAGTTCAGGATCAAGAAATTTCGATCGTCGAATTTTAGCGAATAGGGGACGAGAAGAGGAGCCTATGATAAGAAGCAGAGAGTGTAAGTCATAAGAAATGTGCTAACCATCATGCTGATAAATCTTTCATAAGTGATATCTGGCGAATGGGTTCCTAAGGTCCCTAGGGTTATTGTGTTCTGATCTTAGGCCAGACAGCAATGAAAGAGCAAGCAAAAAAGCGAGATTTCAACGACATTCAAATTTGGAGTGCTTGGTATCAATTTTTGAAACTCGACCAACGTGAATCGGCATAACTGACGTAATAGATCTGAAAGTTGAAATGCATGGAACCTGATGCTGGTCGCTGTTGTCATAACGATTATCCGCCTGTTTCTCTCTGACTCGCAGGAAATGAGGCAGGAAATGGCGTGAAAAATTCAAGTCCCTCAAGAAATTTGGTTCATATCTTAAGTATTTTCCAGAAGGGGATTAAGTCCCTGAATTGTAGGGAATTACAGCATAATATTCCTCACAGTTGTTTCTTCCCTATCAGCTATTCCCAGTGTCTCTCTCACTACTGCACTCTCTCTTGTCAAAGAACTTAAAGTCCTCACCTTCGATTCGTCGATGCAATTAGGGCAGACGGTTGAAACCGGAAAGACGTAAAAACCACGTCGAACCAGTCAACATCAGTTTGAATGGTTCATTCCATTTAATCGTTTGTAAAGGGGGGAGAGGACAAGATGGATCTAGTCTGACGAACTGATCTGAATGGTATTGCGATTGTCATTCAGTCCGACCCCAAAAGTATTACGTACCAGATCCCAAATTTCCTTAAAATTAAAAGATTGGCAATTTGAAACAGTTTTTGGAGATGCTGTCTCTGAAAACAAACCCCGACCCAAGACTACTCAGGTTACAACTTGAAACTAACTGGCCAGGATAGCCGTTGACAGTAGTAGGGGTTAAAGCAGAAGAAGTGTAACCCTTCTTCAAATAGAATTTGCCAAGACATGTGATTGGAGAGCCCGCAATGAAAACGATCTTCACTACTGGCCAAGTAGCAAAGATCTGTAAGGTTGCACCCCGCACGGTTAGTAAGTGGTTCGACTCTGGACGCTTGAGAGGATACCGGATTCCCGGTTCTCAGGATCGTCGAATCCCACGTGAGCACCTTATTCGATTTCTTAAAGAACACGGCATGCCATTAGGCGAACTGGAAGATGAAGCAATGGGCAAATTGTTGCTCGTTGGTGCAGACACCCAAGTTCGAGCAAGCCTTGATGACTTGATGGCTACAGAAGACTTCAAAATTGAATACGCCGTAAGTGGTTTTGAAGCTGGTATCCAGGCTGAATCTTTGCACCCTGATTGCGTGATTGTTGATTTTGCAATGGGTCGCAACGAAGCTCTGATGATCGCTCAAAATCTGCGACGTAACAAAGATTACACTGATTCTGTACTGATTGCTCTTCTGAGCGATGAGGACAACGCCAGTGGGTTCGACAGAACTCTGTTTAACGAAACTTTCCGGAAACCATTTGACGCTGCACTACTAGCTGAACGGATTCGGACCTTGGTTGGACGAAAAAAGCAGATCGCCTAATGACGGGCAAGAATGCCCTGTGGTGAGATTGCCAGGGACGTGTAGTTCTCGATATTATGGACGGTGTCGAGAGAACGGCCCGCTGGTCAACCAAAAACAATCGCAAAGGGATTTGCTGGTTTGCGTGAACGAATAGACCCGGCCAAGAGGTAAGACTCTTGGCCGGGTTTTTTTATGCGCGTCATGTTTCATTATAAACCGATATGAATCTATTAAACAAACATCACGAATCCGAGAAGAAAAAGTGGCTGCCTGCTTCACTCTGGTATCTGCTGCTTTCTCTGATTGCTTTTCTCCTTGTGGCTGCTCAGCTAGATTGTGCGCAGGACCTCTCCTTTACAGGGGCTGGTCCTGGGATGACCGTGGATGAACCTTTTAATGTCGGACAAGGTGTGTTTCTCGTCCGTGCCATTCAGGTCTATGGCTTGGGAATCTTCTCGCCTGATAGCTTGCGGGAAATCTTTGAGCATCCAAATTACTTGCCCGATCACCCTCCTTTGGGGCGATTGCTGATAGGAATTTCGCACGAATTGGTTTCCTGGTTTGCAGGCAGTGATGATCGTCCTTTTGTAGTAACCTACGGTCGCTATGCGTCTGCTTTCTGTTTTGCGTGTCTTGTGTTTGTCGTGGGATGGTTTACCTTTCTGCAGTGTGGACATAAAGGTGGTTTGATTGCCGCTGCTACTTTGATTTGTATGCCTCGGTTATTTGGACATGCGCATTTGGCGGCTTTGGAAACGGTCACAGCACTGTTTTATATACTAGCCGTGTTATCAGTCGTTCATTTTTGGAATTTAGAGCAGCCACCTGGATATAAACGGTCCTGCCTGACGGGGCTGCTACTGGGACTCGCATTACTGACCAAGATTCAGGCGGTCTTGATTCCGATTCCTGTCATTATTTGGGCGCTCTGGAAATGGCGACAAAAAGCACTTGTGCCATTACTCTGTTGGGGAAGTGTGGGCGTATTGATTTTCTTTGCAGGCTGGCCGTGGCTCTGGTTTGATCCCTTGGATCGGATCAGTGAATATCTTGGCAGAACTACGGAGCGTGTGGCCCTCTATGTGGAATACTTTGGAGTAAAGTTTACTGATCGTAATCTGCCCTGGCATTATCCTTGGGTGATGTTTCTGACGACAATACCGATGGGGCTTTCTGTCTTAGGTTTGATCGGTTCGTGGAAAATCCTACGTACGTTTCGAGACAACCAACAACGTCGACCAGATGGAGCAGTTCTGCTACTGCTTTCCCTGCTATGGCCTTTAATATTATTTTCGCTCCCGGGGATCACAGTCTACGATGGCGTTCGACTGTTTTTAATGGTCTTTCCCCTGGCTGCGATTTTCATCGGTCAAGGTGCTGCGATCGCCATCGATTGGTTGAACCGACAACTGCCAACCAAATTTGCAACCACTGCTGTCGCTTTGCTACTACTCTCGCAAATGTATGCGACGGTCGTATTGGCTCCCTGCTGGCTTAGTTATTATAGTCTGCTGACCGGCGGCCTGAACGGGGCAAATGCAATTGGGATGGAAGTGACTTACTGGGGCGATTCTATTACCGCTGATATGTTGCAAGAAGTTACCAAAGATGTGCCTGAGAACTCAGTCATTCAACTCGCACCGGTTTTGCATCCTGCTTATTTGCAAACTCTTCAGGAGACACCCGAACTAAAACGAAAGGGGATTCAATT
>JAJDEK010000352.1 GCA_029259875.1 Planctomycetaceae bacterium | reverse complement strand
TGATCCGAAGCAGTGTCAGAAGATCCACATCCCTGAATTAACAACACAAAGAAAAACACACAAATGACGCTTGTTACTATAAAGCCTTGCATACTTCTAGAGTCCATTCGCCCATAAATCCTTTAAAAAACAGGTGTCTTTGCTGAATCATAGCGGATTTTCTTTTCTATGTGGATAGAAATTACCAATACGAGAGCCAATCTCCTGATTCGTGCTATTTATTAGAAAATCAACGTTAACGGCGATCAGCCTGCAGTGCTATAATTCATACATATTCTAGTTTTAATGTTTGTCTTATCGCAAAATCTGCATTGAGGGTATTTCATGAAGCGGGTCATCATTTTTTTGTTAATGAATATGATTACTGGCGTGGCGGTAGTGTATTCGATAAAGCCGGCATATTCACAAAGTCGCTCCTACTTTCGTAGTCAACGAAATGAGATGGTTTCTCGCTATATCGAAGGGGAGGGAATCAAAAATCAAAAAGTGCTCTCTTCTATGAAGCAGGTTCCCCGTCATGAATTTGTCAGTTCCAATACAAAAAATCTGGCTTACCAGGATCTTGCCTTACCGATTGGCTATAAACAAACTATTTCCCCCCCGTATGTCGTGGCTTACATGACAGAGACCATCAATCCACAGCCAGAGGATAAAGTTTTAGAAATTGGAACCGGCAGTGGTTATCAAGCAGCAGTTCTTTCGGCTTTGGTCAAAGACGTTTATACAATCGAAATTGTAGAAGGCTTGGGAAAGCAGGCAGCCACTCGTTTGAAACGATTAAAGTATAAAAATGTACATACTCGAATCGGAGATGGGTACCTTGGTTGGCCGGAAGAAGCCCCCTTCGACAAAATCATTGTGACTTGCTCACCCGAAAAAGTTCCTCAGCCACTCATAGATCAATTGAAAGAAGGGGGTATGTTGCTGATTCCCTTGGGAGAACGTTATCAGCAGGTTTTCCATTTGTTTCAGAAAGAGCAAGGAAAACTAAAACAAAAACGACTGATCCCAACATTATTCGTCCCGATGACCGGCCGTTCGGAAGAAAAACGCGAGATTAAACCTGATCCACTCAAACCGGAAATCATAAATGGTGGTTTTGAAGTGGATGCCAATGGAGACAACAAAGTTGACAATTGGCACTATCAACGCCGGGTAACCTGGGTCAATACGGGGGCCCGAGAAGGGATCGCTTTTTTACAGTTCGAAAATGATTCACCGGGAGGATTATCTCAAGTTCTACAGGGTATGGCCATTGATGGATCGAAAGTGAGCACACTCGAAGTTGGTCTTCAAGTGAGTTACTTGAATACGGTTCAGGGAGCGAAGCCCATTCAAAAGCCGGGATTCATCATTCATTTCTATGACAAAATACGCCGTAATATCGGACAAGCTTATGTTGGTCCCTGGCTTGGAAGTCGTGACTGGCATCAGGAAACAAAGAAAATTTCCGTACCTCCACAGACTCGAGAAGCGATCATTCAGGTAGGCTTAAATGGTGGAACAGGTATTTTAAAAGTAGACAATCTTAAAATTGAAAAGATAAGGTAGTTTCTGCATCTACACCCCGGTCTAAAGACCATAAGCATGGAACTAGAAATAAACCTCACGAACCCTAAAATACGTACTGGTGAAATTCACATCTCTTAAATCACTAAAAACCAATGAATTCCCGTTTCTACTTTCTGGGAAATGAATTAAGGTATAAGCCTCCAATGAGAGGATGTATTCTTAAGTAAGTGGTTCTTATTTATAGAGAGTACTGCTATCGTAAATGCGCTTTCAAATTCTACGCAAGTTCTAACTTATTTTAATATATGGAAATCGGATGCCATTACGCCAGTTTCAAGCACTCCAGGAATCTTGGGGCGCTGTATTTGCCGATCTCGCCCAAGTTTACCCCGTTGTCTCTCACTTTGGATCCCCAGAGAAAGAATATCAGAGTGCTCAAAAAACAGCAGCACTTTTCGATCTAAGTAATCGCGATCAAATCGAACTCAGTGGCAAGGACCGTGAAAAATTCCTGCACAATTTTTGTACGAATGATATCAAAAGCTTACAGCCTGATCAGGGTTGTGAAGCGTTTATCACAAATGTCCAAAGCCGCATTCTGGGGCATATTTTTGCTTTCAACCATGAAGAATCTTTATGGATTGATATGGCACCTGGCACTAGTGAATCGATTATCAATCACCTGGATCGCTATATGATTCTGGAAGACGCACATATCAAACAGCGTACGCTGGAGTACGGTAATTTGTATCTGTCTGGACCACAATCCTCAGAAATACTCAGCCAGATGGGGCTCAACGTCGAGACGCTTTCCGTAAACCAACAGCTGCGAGAGCAGGATTCAAATTCCCGGCTTACAATCCGGCGCGTCGATTGGTTGCATCAGCCGGGATATCTTTGCTGCCTGCAGTATGTAAAAATGGCCGATTTCTGGAAAAGGCTGATTGATAACGGTGCGTGCCCTGCGGGGCAGGATACATTCGATGCCTTGCGGATTGAAGCGTTGTTTCCCATTTATGGAGTGGATCTCTCGGAAGAAAATCTGGCGCAAGAGGCCAAACGGACAGAACAAGCAGTTTCGTTCAAAAAAGGCTGTTATCTAGGACAGGAACCAATTGCGCGTATTGATTCACTGGGACATGTGAATCGGGAGTTGCGGGCAATCGGAATCGGAGAAGAGTGGGTTCCACCTGTGGGTTCCAAAGTAATGGCAGGAGAACAAGGAAAGCTGCAAGAAGTCGGCACGATAACATCTTCTGCGAAGTCTTTCGGAAAATATCCAGCTGTTGCTATGGGGATGGTTCGGCGTGATTCGAATAAAGCAGGCACAGCGGTCCAGATTGTTTCTGAAAATCAAGAAGTCTCAGGAACCGTTTTTACATCCCTTGATTAACTTGTCTGAGATGCGAGTTTTTTCAATGTCTCAGAGCTGAAGAGCAGAGAAAGCCATCTGTAGACAATATAATGGATGAAAAACGGTGAGCCGATGCATACATCCACATCCAGCGCAATTCTTTATCGACAACTACGTTTTCTGAAGATCAACCTGGCATTCTTTTCCCTTGCGCTGTTGATAAGCACCTGGAAACTTTGGATTCCACAAACGCTCTTTCCACAAGTTCCCTTATTTTCCTGGGCTCTGTCTCTACCCACGTGGTTAGACTGGCTGACATTTGGAGTCATGGTGCTTTCTTCAGCTTGTATTCTGG
>JAJDEK010000351.1 GCA_029259875.1 Planctomycetaceae bacterium | reverse complement strand
ACAGCAGACCAACTGGTCTCAGTGCCAAAGGCGGATTTTAATTTACCAGAAATACGTTCTGGCTTGGTCGCTTTTCCTATGCCTCCCTTAAACTGGAGCTCAATCGCATGCCCACCGGCCCCGATCGCCACAATAAATTGAAACTGTTTTTTATCGATCTTGCCTGAGGTCACTTTACCGTCACCTTTTTCGCTGGTAAATGTCCCACGCAACTGCTCTTTCTCTTGTAAGAGCTGAAGTTGTCCAATCACTTTTCCCTGTGCAGACTGAATTTCTACTCCCCAGGCTCCCGCTAAATCGATATTTGCTGGTTGTTCTTTTTCAGGAGAGATCGTACCTGGCGTTTTTTCTTTTTCTGCTTTTGATTTGTCTGTAAAATCTAGTTTGAGTCCATCTACAAAAAGATATCGAACCTTAGTGTCACTCTTTTCCCAAGAATCAGACAGAACCACAAGATGAGCTAGTTTCCCTTTTGCAATGGTACCCAGTCTTTGGTCTATCCCCAAAAGTTTTGCACCGTCCAGAGTCAAAAACCGAAGTGCCTTGTCTGCAGATAATCCTTCTTTCACGGCAATCCGTAACTGAGGTATCAAATCTGCTTCTCGATTTTTTAATGATTCGGAAGAAACTGAAACAGGTAAACCACTGTCAGCCAGCATTGCCAACCCCTGAATCCGTGCTTTCCAAAGTCGGAGCTTCTCTTGTTGAACTCGTAATGGCTCTTTGATCTCGGTTGTGAGTTTTTTTGCTTCAGCCTTCTCTTCTACTTTGGGTTTTTCTGAAAAATTCAACTTACAGATGATGCCTTGAGATTCTGTTTTTAATCGATCCAAACAAAGGTGTGCTTCTGCTCCACCCCAGATTATTGGTTTGATTTTAAATTCACTACAGAGATCAAGCGTCCGTAAAATTTCATCGCGCGAGTTAGCTGCAAACACAGGAACTTTCTTCGTATGCAGAATTTCAAGTAAAGCTGCATATGTGGGATCTGTTGGAGGCCGTTTAATGAAAGCAGATTGATCCTGGTACAGGTTCCAATGATGTTCATAATGGTGAGTGTCCAAGAAGGTTTGTCGCAGATGGGCAACAGATCCCATCAAGGTCTTCGGATAGACATTACCTTGGGGAGCATATAATCTGAAAGAACTCATTGTGGATTTGATCAACGTTGATTCTCTTACGGGGTACTCACTCGTTGAAACCAGAGTCCCTTGTCCGCTGGCAATCTTTCCCTGAGGTAAGACATGAACTGAAGTAAAGCCTGCTTTCTGATAGTTCGTGAAACTATTCTTCTTATCTGTGACTGCCTGATTCGCATGAAAATCCGGGCTGAGATAATTGCGATTATCGGGGCGTGTCGCCGCCAGTGCATGCCGTCCGAAGTCTACTTTTCGCTCACTTGGTTTGGGTGGTTTTATTTCTTTATTGATGAGGCTACTTGAAGCAGCATCGATGAATCCAGCATAAACCTGCATCCCTTGACAATCAATCACTTCCGCATCCGAGGGAATTTTTAGATTAGTACCAATCTTTTCAATCAAACCATCTCTAATCAGAATCGTTGTATTTTCTAATACGGTTCCAGGCTTAGTGATTACTTTTGCATGTGTCAGTGCAAATGCATTTAACTCAAATCCTACATTTCGTTTGGCTTGGCCACTCACTTGAGTGGGAAATGTAAGAGTGATAATCAAAAGTAATAAACTTAGGAAGCGGAAATAGTACATGATGGTTCCATGTATTAAATAATGAGAGTCCAGTTATAACCAAGAATCAATCAAAGGTTTGGCTATTTACTGTAGCAACCCTCTCAGGCAATGAGAATAGGTAAATATCGAAGATTGCTCTTCCAACGATTTGAAACGAATCATTAGAAATTTGCGATCAATACAGAATCATTTCGCTTGATCTTTAAATAGTGCTTTTTCACGGCTTTGCTCATACGACTTAGTATCCCAGACGGGACCTTCTTTTTGGACTGCCGTATATTTCTGAATCAACTTCTTTTTCAATTGATTCAGTCGCTTCTGTTCCTGCCAGGCAAGATTATGCTGCTCACTGATATCTTCTTTCAAGTTATAAAGCTCAAACTTAGTCAACTTCGCATTTTTAATGTACTCTTGAGAAATGGAATTGACATTATTTCCCAAACGACGGATTCCTTCTGGACCACTCCAATGTGCCACCACCTTCCAATCTCCTTCGCGCATGGCAACGCGAGGCGTGCTATTGGCTCGATAATAATTCCAGAACAGGGGTGTTGATCTTTGTAGAGCATTTCCCGCAAATAAGGGCAGCAAACTGGTTCCATCTAACTCACGATTTTTGGGGAGTGAAACGTTGACCATTTCGCAGAACGTCGGCAGCAGGTCCACACTTGAGATGGGAACGTTACTCTCTTGACCCGCTGCTATACGTCCCGGCCACCGAACGATCCCAGGCACACGGATTCCACCTTCATAAATGTGTAACTTCATCCCTCGAAGTACACCGGGAGTTCCCCACGAACGTCTGGATCCTTTGCCATAACGGTTTAAAGTCTCCGGTCCATTGTCAGAAGTGAAAAAGACCAACGTATTTTCCGCTAATTTCAAATCGTCCAGAGTTTTCATTAACTTACCCACGGCCGCATCCATATTAGCAACATTCGCAAAGTACTGTGCCTGATCTTCATACAAGGTGGTAGCGAGATAT
>JAJDEK010000036.1 GCA_029259875.1 Planctomycetaceae bacterium | reverse complement strand
CGGCTGAAAGTGTCGTCTTGCCAGTCCCTGACAGACCAAACAATACCGAAGAACGCCCCGACTCGCGGTCCGCAGTCGCTGAACAGTGCATCGACAGAATCCCGCGTTTGGGCATCAGGTAATTCATTACCGTGAAAATGCCCTTCTTCATTTCGCCCGCGTACTCTGTTCCCAGAATTACGATCTCGCCATCTTCAATACTCAAATCCACACTCGTCTTGGAAGTCATGCCGGTTGTGAAGCGATTGGCGGGAAATGTACCGGCATTATAAATCACATAATCGGGCTTGCCGAAGTTTGCCAGTTGTTCTTCGGTTGGCCGAATCAACATGTTATGCATAAAGAGCGCATGATAAGGCCGCGAACAGATAACACGCACTTTAATTTGATATTCGGGATCCCAACCGGCAAACGCATCGATCACATATAAATGTGGACAGATATTCAAATAGTCGGTAGCCCGTTCGCGGTTGCAGAAAAATGCATGCTGATCGAGTGGATAATTCACATCCCCCCACCAGATATCCGCTTCCGATTTTTTATGTTTGACGACGCGTTTGTCTTTGGGAGAACGGCCTGTTTTGTCGCCAGAATACGCAAGTAATGCTCCGGTATCCGAAATAGAAGCCCCCTGCTCATAGCGAATGGCTTCTTCATATAACATCGAAGGGTCGGGATTCCGCATGACCCATTCTACGTTAATCCCATGTTCGGATAGATCAAACGTCGACATACTGCACTCCATTTAGAAAATTTGAATAAAGATCGCTTCTAGATTCTCATAAAATTTGAGATTCGGGAAAGCCCCTATCAAAGCGAATCGCGGCAAGTGTAATCTCTCTCCGCATTTTTCCCAAGAGAGATTCACACCTTTGTATCCAATTACCCTTAAAGCAACATGAATCGACATCACCAAAATATCACTATCGTGCTGCCAGCCGTTTTAGTTCCGGCTGCATGCGCTGCATGGCTTCTTCAAAGTCAACAAGCGGTTGATAACCAAAATCATGCCGAGCACGACTGATGTCGTAATAATGTGAACTACTCAGTTGTGATGCCAGAAAACGAGTCATCGGAGGTTCGCCCGGCAAATGTAATACACGAAACAGAAATTCTAATACGCTCCCAATCCGTTTGGCAGCTTTGACAGAAATCTGTTTTTTGACTGGCGGTAAACCGGCTGCCTGCAATAATCGATTGATCCACTCCCATAACAAAACCGGCTCCGGCTCATTGATAAAATAAGCTTGCCCTCCAACAGGTGAATCATGAAATAATCGAGCGGCAGCCTGTAGATGTGCGGCGGCTGCGTTTTCCACGTAACTCATCGAAATCAGATTGGTCCCGTCTCCTACCTGTCGCAAGCGGCCGGACTTCGCACGTTTGATCAAGCGCGGAATCAAATGATTATCACGAGGCCCCCAGATTAAGTGTGGTCTTAACGCCACCGTCGCTAATCCGTTTTCCCCATTCGCAGCCAGCACTGCTTTTTCCGCCAGCATTTTTGTATGTGGATAATGACAGAGGTATTGGTCGCTGTACGGTAAATATTCATTTGCGTTCTCATGGGCTGCACCATCATAGACAACACTGGGCGAACTCGTATAAATCAATCTGGTCACGCCCTGTGATTTGCAGGCATCCAGAATATTCAACGTTCCCTGTGTATTGATGCTGTAAAAATAATCCCATGGTCCCCAGATCCCGGAAACGGCTGCAGTATGAAAAACAGAGTCGATCCCTTCACAAGCCCGCTTAACAGTCGCGGTATCACGAATATCCCCTTGCACTGTTTCCACATTCAATTCTTTGAGACGCGAATATTCTCCCCGACAGAGTACACGGACGGTTTCCCCTGCTTCCACTAACTGTTCGACAATATAAAGACCAAGGAAGCCGCCTCCCCCGGTAACGAGTACATTCATCGGATTTGTTTCTCGGCCCAGGGTACTAATTTTTCACGAAAGATTTTTACATTATGCCGAATATCAACGGGCAGTGATCGATGAAATAGAATCGTTTCAATCGACTGCGTTAACGGATTGGCCTGACCTAACATCATCAGCTCCTGTGTGAGCTGATCACGGTCTGGCTGGCTCTCAGGAAACTCCCCCTGCTCCGGCTCGACAATGATGATCGGTTTCTGTGTCGGCTTGGCCCCCACACCGACCAGCGCACTGCGATAGATCCGCGGATGATCATTAAAGATTGCTTCACAACGAATGGTAAACATAGATCCCTGTACGGTTTCAACGATGTGCGTTTTCCGACCACAGAACCAGAGTTTACCGGCAGCGTCACGATAACCGACATCTCCCATCCGATGCCAGAACTGTTCTCCATCTGAAATTTTCGCAAGTCGTGTTGCCTCAGGTCGCAGAAAATATTCCCGTGTTGCCATTGGCCCCTGCACAATGATTTCCCCAATCTCACCCGTGGGAAGTTCCGTTGCTCGCTCAATGGTTTCAATGGGCTCATTGTGAATTTCAATAATCTTAACCTGGACGCCGGGAAACGGAGTGCCTACACAGGTTCCCGCACCTAACCGGGTTTGCTCCGATGTTTCCTCAATCACTTCCCGTCCACAAATCGAAGCCACGGGCAATGATTCGGTCGCACCATAAGGCGTATTGATATCGGTTTCCGGATGTTCGAATGTCTGCCGCATACGTTTTATCACATGCACGGGCACCGGGGCACCCGCCGACAAGATTCGTTTTAATGAAGGCAGTTTAATTTGATTCTGCTCACAATAACGGCCAATGCGATTCCACATGGCAGGCGAACCAAAAGCCTGTGTCACTCCTTGATCATTAATTTGAGCAATGATCTTAGCTGGATCAACAAGAGCGGGCTTGGTCGGGTTCATATCGGGAATGACCGTCGTAACTCCCATCGCCGAATTAAACAATGCAAATAACGGAAAGCCCGGTAAATCGACTTCGCCGGGTTGAATCTGATAATAATCACGCAACAAATCAACCTGTGACCAGAACATACCATGTTCGTATGCCACTCCTTTGGGAGGGCCCGTACTGCCACTGGTAAAAATAATGGCTGCAGGATCAGTCATTGTTCGCTGGATCATTGGTAACGGCTTCCAGTCACCACCCAGCAACCAACGATAATCAATGCCAGACGTCAAGACTGGCTTTCCAACAGTCACATTCAAACGTGCTTTAGGAAAAGATCGCTGTTTGAATTTGCGAATCAATTGAGCGAGTGGAATCGCGACAAAGCCTTCCGGTTCAACTTCGGATAAACAGCGAATAATATTTTTTCCACCCATCCCCGGATCAATCAAAATAATCACGGCTCCCGCTTTGAACAAGGCAAACGTCAGCGCGATGAACTCCAGACTGGGTCGTACCATTAACGCCATGCGTGTTCCGGGTTTCACCCCCAGTTGAATCAGGCCGCGCGCCAGGCGATCACTTTCCTGATCAAGTTGTCGAAACGTCAAACTACTGTAGGTATAACGTCCCTGTCTATCCTTTCCTGTAGGAAAGACAACCGCTTTTTGATACGGATAAACTTGGGCCGACTGACGAAGCCGATCAGCAATATTGCGTTGTGCAGACATGAGTTGAAGAAAAACCGAGTGTTAAAAGGAGTAGCCTTACCACTGGCGGACCAGAATTTCCCCCTTGCCAAGTGCTAGAAAATCCCCACAGTATCGTCGATATTCAGTACCAAAACAATCTTCGGGAACCGGAAAACCCAAGGATCTCAATTGTCGTAAGAAAAAGAAAAGCCAGGTCGGGTGGTACACACACGAGTATTTAAAGGTCGGCAAGAATTCCGGCTCGTTTGACTCGCCAAATAACCCAATCGTACCTCGCCGCATACCGGCTCCCATGCGTTTGCCAATTTTACCGAATGAAAAAATGGAACCGGCAATCATATCGAAACCGACAGCATCGCCGGAGGTGCCACCAATGACAATCGTCCCTCTTCGCATGCGGTGGCCCGCTTCATGGCCTGCGTTGCCATGAATCAAAATCGTTCCACCATTCATTCCCCGTTTACTTCCGGGATAGGCAGCGCCTACTAGATCACCGGCGTTGCCTTTGATGCATAGCGTCCCACCTTTCATCTCGGTCGCGATCCAGTCCGTTACATCACCTTGAACCAGGATCTCACCACCGGACATTTCTGCACCAAGGTGCATCCCCGCATTGCCCTCTACGCGAATTCGCCCTGCAGTCAGGCCCGCACCGATATGTTTCACACGGGAACAATCACCCGACCAGACAATGAGATCTTCTTCAGTGGAAGATTGTTGAACCTCAAAAAAGTCGGCAACCGTCAATTTACGGTTGCCATGTAGCACAGGTAAGGCGCGTATCTTATCAACCGGTTGCTGACTCACCGATTCATGATTGACAGAATTCACTTCAAGAGGAACCCTGAGTGTTTGCTTAAGAGTCAGCGTAAGAGCCATTCGGGAGACATTCTTTATCAGCTATGCGGTAGTTTTTCCCATGTTGGCCAGCCCTTCGATAAATCCGCGTGCTGACAGGTAATCATTCGGAAGCATATTCCGAATCTGGCCGCGAAGTATATTCTTCATAACTTGTGCTTCATCGTTAATTTGTTGGGACAGGTTTGAAGTAACACCTGTTGAATTTCTCAAGGAAAACAGTTCCTGAATCTTTTCACGAGATGCTTTATATTCATCGCCCATCAGTGACTCAGGCCAGGTAATTTCTCCTGTCGCTGGGTTTAGCTGACTAGCACTCAACGTTTCTTTGTCCTGAGAGGCAGACGCATTCAGGTAAGGGCTTAATCCTGATTCACGCATTTTGCGATTTTTCTCAGCCTGTTTATCCAGGGCTGCTTGTCGTTGCTTGGCTCGTTCTTCATTGATCTCCGATTGTAACTGTATCGATTCTCTTTGTGCTTTTTGTCGGGCAACGTAAGTCTCAGCCAGCTTCTTCTGGTTATCAATATATTTACTATTGGCTTCCTGATAATTAACCATCGCCTTAGAACGATCTACTTGCGCTTGACCCTGCGCACGAATCAGAGAAGACCCATCATTCCAACCACCATAATAACCGCGACCATAATAACCGCGACCGTAGTAGCCTCCACCATACCAACGATTTCCGTAATAAACGGAAGGGCTGTATTGTCCACCATAATTATAAATCGTTCTTCTTGGGAAGAAGGGACCAGCGGCCTGTAGCATCGAGTACCCTACAGAAGACAACAGAATTATTAAGCATAATCCGGAGAGGGCCATTTTGCGTATCACTGTTCTCATCTCTCACCTCAAAGCATTAATTAGTAACAAAACCTCACACCACAGGAATTTTTCAATCCCAGTAAGCAAGCTTATATGATTTCCTGATGAAACTGAGCAGAATTACTTGATTTTTGAACTCAGATCATGATATCTATTATATTATAGTTTAATGTTCTCCTTTCTATTTCGCCAGTCTTTCTTGAGGAGGTAATGTGATTTCTTTACCTTTCGGAAAATTTGGCTTTCGCAACGATGATTAGCAGGAACGATACTCATGCGTCAGTTACTAACCGCAGGACTTCTTTTGGGATTTTGTTTACTCGCTTCTAACGTTGTCACTGCACAAACTCCTGATATCAATACTCTGATTAGTGGGTTAGACAGTGAAAATGAAGACAAACAGGCATTAGCCGCTCATACACTGGGAGAACTTGGCCCCATATCCGAACCGGCGGTTCCGGCGTTGATTCGTGTGGTCAAAGGAGGCTCGGTTGCTTCCCGTAGTGAAGCCATTATTGCACTGGGAAAAATTGGTCCGGGTGCAGCCGCCGCTGTTCCTGAGCTGACAAAACTTCTTCGCGGTCATTCTGTTATTCTCAAGTTTAATACTCTGCAAGCTTTGAGGCTCATCGGTCCTGCTTCGAAACCTGCGGCGAAACAAATTGCACCTCTGATGGAAAGTAATAATGCCTATATCAAAGTCGCCGCTGCCTGGGCACTTTGGTCTGTCGATCCCGAAGATAAAGCAAACCTGGATCAGGTTATCAAAGTCTTACTAGACAGCCTGGATGTCTCGATTAATGAAGTTCGTTCAGATGCTGCTGTCGCACTCTCTGAAATCGGCGCGCCTGCCGTCAAATCATTGCTGGAAAAACTAAAAACTGAATATAAAGCAAACAAGACTGATGAATGCGAGCAAATCTGTGATGTCTTTGCTCACATGGGTCCACAAGGCGAAGCAGCAATTCCCACTTTATTAAAAGCACTCAAGGTGGACGACACTGGTCTCGTCTGGCGATCAGCCAATGCTTTAGGTGCTATCAACGCGAAACCCAAAGAGGTTGTACCAGCATTAATCCCTTTGTTAACAAATACTTCTCCTGAAGTGCGTGCCCATGCTGCGATTGCAATTGGAAATTTTGGCGCAGAAGCCAAATCAGCTGTACCGGAATTAAGCAAACTGCTTTCCGATTCTGATCTGAATGTCAAACTGGATGCGGCCGCGGCGCTGGGAGAAATTGGCCCCGCTGCTTCTGCCGCTGTCCCCGAACTTTCAAAGGCAATGCAGGCTGGACCAACGGCTTTAACACTTAACAGCGCCTCTGCTTTGGCTTCGATCGGTGAGGCATCCGTTCCCACCTTAAAGAAAATGTTAGAAGATAATTCTCCTTTGAAACTACTGGCAACACATGTTCTGGGTGAGATTGGAGGC
>JAJDEK010000350.1 GCA_029259875.1 Planctomycetaceae bacterium | reverse complement strand
TCTAGATCTATCTCAGGTCGAAAATACTCATAGACTGTCAGATATTTTGTACGCTCCTGATCCTGTGGGTCTGGCAAAGTTTCTGATCGATACCGAATTGCCTCCAGTCCCTTTTAATCAACTGGAATTTCTGGCACCACTTGATCATCAAGAAGTTTGGGCTGCCGGCGTGACTTATAAACGCAGTCAGGTCGCTCGCATGGAAGAATCGGAAGCCGCCGCTTCGCACTATGATCAGGTTTATACAGCAGATCGGCCCGAACTATTTTTCAAAGCAACACCCAGTCGTGTCTGTGGGCCGAATCAACCTGTGCGTGTTCGTTATGACAGCCAATGGTCCGTGCCAGAACCCGAGTTGGCTTTGGTGGTCTCACCTGATTTAAGGTTAGTCGGCTATACCATTGGCAACGACATGTCCGCCAGAGACATCGAAGGAGAAAATCCGCTTTATCTTCCTCAGGCAAAACTCTATAAGCAGTGTTGCGGACTAGGTCCGTGTATCCTGTTACATGAGGAGCCTTTGCCACGTGAAGAAACAAAAATCTCGCTCATCATTGAACGCGGTGGGGAAGAAGTTTTTCAAGGCACGACTTCCATTGAGGAAATGGCGCGTGGGCTTGAAGATCTGATTGAATGGTTAGGGAAAGAAAATGAGGTCCCTCTAGGTGCGATTTTATTAACTGGCACTGGTATTGTTCCCCCGGATGAATTCAGCCTCGAAGATCGTGACATTGTTTCCATCGAAATCAATGGGATTGGAACACTAATCAATCCCATTGTGAAAGAGGCAACTCCCTAGTTTGCAAAACGGCTTCAATTTCGGCTAGCGTTGGTAATGCATCTCGATTTCCCAGTCGCTCGCATTTTAACGCCGCAGTGACACAGGCAAACTTCAAGGTACGATCTAGGGGCCACGCTTCCAGAATACCGTAGATCAAAGCACCGGAAAACACGTCTCCTGCGCCGGTCGTATCGAGAGAGAGAACTGGCAGTGCCGCGCAATGTAGACATCCTTCGTTTGAGAAGAGCCAGGCACCTTGAGTGCCATCGGTGATGGTGACAAGCTCTGGCCCCTGTTCGAGTAGCGCTTTGCCACCTGCATGAATGTCGTCGGTTTGTAAATACTCAGTCAGAAATCGACGGGGACAATTCATGACGTTTAAATAGGGAATCAACTGTTCCATGCCCGGTTTTAAAGAGCCCGCATCCAGACAAACCTTAACGCCCGCCTGACTTGCTAATTTGGCAGCAGCCAGGCAGGTTTTTTCTGGCCAACCATCCAGATAGACGGCTTTGGCTTGTTGGATGAGTATTTTATCTAATTCATCCGGTTGTAGCCAGGATTCTGGTCGATAACAGGCAATCGTGCGTGTTCCCGCCTGTTCGTCAATCCAGACTTGTGCATAACCAGAGCGCGTTCCTGCTAACATCCGACTGGCTTCAAGATTGAGATTTTCTGCAGTCAGATTCTGCTCAATCAAGGGGCCATATTGATCATCGCCCCAACTGCCGATGAAGGCACAATCTTTTCCAAATCTTGATAACAGAACCTGCGCCGTTGGCACGGGCCCACCTACCTGATAGGCGTCGCTGATAATATTTGTTTTGGCATCCTGTACGGGATGCTGAGATAGCAGGACCAAATGATCCACAACAACCGTACCCACCCCAACGACATCATGCTTCATAAAATTGACTCTTAGTTATGAATGAGACCAGGGTTAGAATTAGAGCTTTTTTTCCCAGAAGAGTGCCCGCCCCATTTGTGGGTCGAGTTCATAGCCGGAGAATCCAAATTTCAAATAAGCGACTTGAGCAATCTGATTTCCTTCCAAGACTTCCAAAGTGAGTTTACAACATCCGCGTGCTTTGGCAATGTCTTCGACTCGTTCGAATAATCGTCTTGATACACCTTGTCCTCGAAATGCCGCTGCGACAAACACATCATGAATATTCATGAGTGGTTTGCAGGAAAATGTTGAAAAGCCTTCCATACAAATCGCAAGCCCGATAGGCTCATCGTCTTCAAATGCTAATACAACGACTGCTTCAGGCCGCTTCTGTAATGCGCTGGCAAGATTTTGTTGCACCTCGTCTTGTAATGGCTTGCCGCCTCCTTCGGGACTGCAGGCATAACTGTTCAACAAAAATACGGCCGCACTGGCATGTTGTGCGTTTGTCAGATCTGCTTCGAATAGTTCCATCATTTTGTCTTTATGCTTGAATCAGGTAAATTTGTGTGTGAGAGATCCAAATTCTGTTCTAAAACTGCTATTTTAATCAGAGAATCAGAAATAGGGGAGTCACTCGTTCCAAAGACTACGGAACCCTCTTTAATTTCTGTTTACTCTTTTGAATCAACTTTGAATTTGATACGAAAATCGATCAATGAAAATTCTCCCTGTTCTGGACATTCTCAATCAAACGGTTGTTCGCGGGGTCGCCGGTCAACGTGATACTTATCAGCCGATTCAAAGTCGTTTGACCGGGTCCAGCCAGCCGATTGATATTGCACGCGCCTTACGAGATGAATTCCAAGTTTCAGAACTGTATGTTGCCGATTTGGATGCAATAATTCATAGAAAACTCAATCTGGGACTTTATCAAAGTTTGCTCGATGAAGGGTTCACCTTTCTGTTGGATTGTGGTCTGCGATGTGCCCCAGATAGCCAACCACTCGCTTCTATGCAGGGAATTTCGATTGTAGCTGGTCTGGAAACGTTGGCTGCGCCACAAGAGTTGGGTCAACTGGTTGAGCAGTGGGGGGCGCAGCAGACTGTGTTTAGTCTGGATTTGAAAGAGGGGAAGCCCCTCGTCAGCGATGCACCTCAGAACGAGTTTGCATTAATCAAAGATCCCTTGAAAATTGCAGAGTTGAGCATCAGGCAGGGAATCCAGCAAATGATCTTGCTGGATCTGGCACAAGTCGGGACAGGGAGAGGAACGGGAACAGAGGAACTCTGTCGCACTTTACGAAGTCACTATCCGGAACTGCAATTAATTACCGGCGGAGGGATTCAAAACCAAGATGATCTCATCGCGCAGGCAGAATTTGGTGC
>JAJDEK010000349.1 GCA_029259875.1 Planctomycetaceae bacterium | reverse complement strand
CCTCCTGTTTCATCCTGCAAGTCTCTCAGCCGACACAAGTGGTCAATGCGGTGTTTGGCTTGCTCGTAGTGGCCGTATAGAATCGTGGCATTACTTCTTAATCCGAGACTATGTACCTCGCGATGAATGTCCAGCCAACTCTCGGCGTCGGCTTTGTGCTCACAAATTTGTTCGCGCACTTCAGGGTGGAAAATCTCTGCACCACCACCGGGCATACTGGAAAGCCCTGCTTCCATCATTTGCTCTAGAACCCAGCGCGTTGGTTTTTTAGTCAAGAAGCTGAACCAGTTGATTTCCACTGGAGTCCAGGCCTTGATATGCAGGTCGGGATATTCTTCCCGAATTACACGCATTACATTTAAATACCAGTCAAATTTTTTCTGGTGATGTAATCCGCCCACGACATGAATTTCAGTGGCTCCAGAAGCGCGTGCTTCCTGCACGCGTTCGCGTATCATGTCGTCTGTGAATGTGTAACTGCGTGGTGATTTCAGATCGGACCGAAACGCGCAGAACTTGCAGCGATACACACAGACATTCGTCGGATTCAAATGAATGTTCGTATTATAGAATGCAAAGTTACCATTTTTGCGTTCGCGAATCTGATTGGCGAGTTGTCCCAGTGTGAGAATATCTACTTTCTCATCCAGAAAAACCCCTTCATCAAAGCTGATTCGTTCTCCGGCTTCGACTTTGCGGGTAATGACTTCTAACTGTTCCTGTTCGTTTTGATTTAGATTCATCAGACTGACTGTTGATATTTTTAAGTAATAATTTTGTGTTGAATCGACGCATGAATATGGTTTGAGTTGATCATATAGATCACTCACCGCGTAATATCTTCATTATTACGATTCAGACAGGCTTATGCGAGCCAGACGTCGATCAATCCCACAAAGAACAAACCAATACTGATCAGGGCATTTACGTGAAAAAACGCTAGATTGACGCGCCCCAGGTCTTCAGGATTTACAAGCAGATGCTCGTACACCAGCAGTCCAGACACGGCAAAAATAGCGAGCAAAAAGGGGATTCCTAAAGCAGCCACATACCATAGACTGAAAAGGCAGATAATGGTCATGAAGTGGCTGAGCATGGCAAAACGGAGTGCTTTTTTGATGCCCCAACGAGAGGGAATGCTGGAAAGCCGTGTTTCCTGATCAAATTTCACATCCTGACAGGCGTAAATGATGTCAAATCCTCCTACCCAGAAAAATACCACGGCACCCAATAGTAATGGTTCAATCGAAAGGCTGCCACGAATGGCGATCCAAGCGGCAATGGGAGAGAGCATCAAGGCTGCTGAGAGCCAGTAATGGCACCAGATCGTAAATCGTTTGGCGTAGGAGTAGCCGAGTAAGAACAGTAGGACGGGGACTGAAAGATACAGAGGCCAGCGATTGGGAAGAAAAAGCAGCGTCGATGTGATAAATGCCAGTGATGTCAGCAGAGTAAAGAGAAATACCGCACGCACACTAATCAGTCCCGCGGGGAGGTGGCGGCTTTGAGTGCGCGGGTTTTGAGCATCAATGTCACGATCAACGAGTCTATTAAACGCCATTGCTGCTGAGCGAGCAAACAGCATACATAATAAAATGCCCACTAATTCTTGCCAACGAACTTCATGCCCGCGCCAGGCCAGCACAGCTGACAATAGTGCAAAAGGGAGTGCAAAAATGGTATGGCTGAAGCGAATTAATTCCAGCAACAGACGCAGTCGGGCCAACATTGTTAAGTCCAGTAATTGGGTTCGTCTTCAGTCACATAAGATTAATAAATCACATTCGATGTGGCTTATCTTAGCTGATTGAGAGACGGCTCCCAAGTCAGTGACCTGCGAAACTGACTGTGCGACCAGGGAAATCTGTGTTTATTAGATTACCTTGACGGGAAGGTATTTAGCGAAGCGACATAATTCAGAAAACGTTCATCGACTCCTGGGATATCTCTTGGAAGTCGTGCGCTTAAAACTTCGGGTTTCTCATCTGTTTTCAGTTCTGCCAGATAGTCCAGTAGTGTGACTCGTGCATCGGGGTTGTTATTCAACATGAAATGGACCCAGGCCCAGGCTTCCTGATAGTCAACTCGTTGCATTTGCGAGACTTTTTCGAGTTGTTCCAGCCGCTTCATATCGGGCTTCCAACCGTTATCAAGTGCTGCCGTTAAGCGTGATGCATGTTCGCGGTTGATTTGTCCTGGTGTATCTCCAGCGACTTCAAAATATTCCGCAAGTCCTTCATCAAGCCAGAGTGGAACCGTTTTCAGGCTGGCATGTAGTAGTCCATGTGTAAATTCATGCCGCAAATCTTCTTGGATGCGATCACCCCAAAAAGTATACACGGCTAATTCTTTAGGTGTTCCGACAAAGTACGCGCGCCGCGGAGGCAAGCCAGGATATGTGAGATCCAGATAGTTACGATATTCTTCTTGGTTCGAAAAGAGATAAACGGTGACTTGTTCGCTGTTGAGTGGAATGTTCAACGTGGCGGCGACATCTTCACGCAATTGGATCAAGTCCTGAAACAATTCATGATCCTGTCCCAGTTTGAAATCACTCAGCACAATGAGTTGCTCTGCACTGACGCTGTGTCGAGCGGGCAGATGGACCGTTTGATTTTTGGCTGCACTACGACAACCCGCAGTCAACAGTAGGCAGAATATCAGACAGGCACTCAAAGTCATTGCTTTAAGTGCTGGCAGACAAATCGTGTCTGAAGTGCGACCAGGACTATTGAGTGAGTATGATTTCACAATTGGCGGGTATTATCTCATTGAACGTTAAGTGGATCAAAATAGGGAGCTGTGATGTATTAGAGTTTGACTGAATTCTCCTCTTTCTCAGCAGAACGTTTCTTGTTTGATCGCTGAAACACACCATCAAGCAGCCCATTCGACGCTGATTGAATGATGAGATTTCCTTTCCCGTTATCAATCAAAGACTGTGCTAATCTTGGGTGCTCTTTCCAGGTCGCCGCACGCCATTCTCTGATGTCGACATAGGCATCGTGGAGCCCGGCCTGTGATTTGTGGATCAATAGCCAACCTTCTTTAGATTGAATCACATGATATTCAAATGCGGCATACATGCCTCCGGCTCCAATCAGCATGAAGATTAGAGCCGATAAAATTCGGCGCATCTTAACTCAATTCCTTGTGTTTGGACTCGTGCTTAGTCTCAGATCAAGGGCGGGATCATCTCAGAAAAGGGAAAATGCGACAAGATTGAACTTGAGGTTCCAGAATAGATTTGTGTTCATTTATGCATTAAGAGTGTCTGGTTGACTAAAGTGGTCACCCGGACTGATTTTTCTGCCACACAAAAACTGACTGATCTGCATGGCTCGCTTTCCCTGTGGTTGAACTTGTATTAACTCCAGTAACCCATTACCGGATCTAATAATCACCCTTTTCGTGTTAGCAAAAATGACAGTTCCGGGAGACGAATCCAGTTGCCCTTGATCGACGTTAAGTGAGTCCAGCTCCTCTGTTGTGACATTTTCGACATCCAGAATGAGTATTCTTAACTGTTCCTGTCCCGATTGATGTAAAAATGTGAAAGGACTGGGCCAAGGCTGCATGGCTCTTACATGACACCCGATTTGAAAGGTGCTCTGGTTCCAGTCAATTGCGCCTTCTCGTTTATCTAAGGTGGGGGCTAACGTGGCTTCTGCATGATTTTGGGGAGATTCCACCAGCGTGCCCTGCTCGATACTATCAAGCACTTGCATCGCCAGAGGAGCAGCGAGTGCTGCCAGCCGTTCCTGAACTTCACCCGTGGTCTCTTTGGGACCGATTGGTGTTTCTACCATCGCAGCCACAGGACCAGAGTCCAGAGATCGCTCGATACGAAACAGCGAAACGCCTGTTTTGGTTTCTCCATTCCGAATGGCAAATAAGATCGGAGCCGCTCCGCGGTATTTGGGCAAGAGAGAGGCATGTAGGTTGAATGCCCCGTGTTTGGGAGTGTCCAACAGTTTTTGTGAGAGAATCTGGCCATAGGCGGCCACAAGTAGAACATCCGCATCCAGATTTCGTAATTCGTCAAGCGATTCTGGCTGGTTGATTTTGGGAGGTTGAAAAACCGGAATTCCGTGTTCAAGTGCTAATTCTTTCATCGGATTTTTGTGTCGATGATGGCCGCGGCCGGTTCGATCTGGCTGGGTATACAAGCCGATAACCTGATGTTCGGAATCAATGAGCACCTGAAATGCGGGGATGGCAAACGTCCCAGTTCCCATCATCACAACTTTTAATGGCACTAGTGTTTCTCCTCAATGTAGGCCAATGATCAATCATTTTCTAAGCAGAAAACCGCTCAATTGTTTTCAGGTTTCCAGCGGTCGCATGTATCGACTTTTTCAACAAAGCTCAAATAACCCAGGGGGTTTTCGATGTCCGTTTTCTTTAACCCAGACCGAGTTCTAATTGAGTCAGTTGCTTGCGAAGTTCCTCATCAGACGGGTATTCGCCTTGTTGCTGTTTATGGAGGAACTCTGCCTCAAAATCAGCGATTTGTGCTTCCAGCTCTTCGCGTTTGGCCTCCGGCATTCGATCCGGAAACATAATTCCTTCCAGATGATCGTGTTCGTGCTGCACGGCACGGGCAGCCAAGTCATCCAGCGTGATTTCAAACAATTGGCCATCCAGATCGTAGGCTTCTACTGTGATTTCTTCCGATCTTTTGACATCTCCATAAAGTTGGGGAAGACTCAAACAGCCTTCTTCGCCTTCAGTGGTTCCTTTGCGTTTTGTGATTTCCGGATTAATGAACACAAATTCTTCTTCTGGTTCATTAGGGTCTGATGTCAAATTAATCACAAACAGGCGGTAGGGGAGTGCCACTTGATTGGCAGCTAAGCCAATTCCCCGCGCCTCATACATGAGATCAAACATCGTCCTCACCGTATCACGTAAATCCGGTGAGATACTTTTGATGGGCTTCGAGATCCAGCGGAGAGCCGGATGGGGATAATTAACGATGTGTAGAGCAGCCATAATAATTTATGTTACCCCTGGCGGGGTATATATACAGACGGAGTTCTCAAAAAAGTCTCATCTACCCAGGCGAACGCTACGCGCAGAGTAGTAGATAAATGACATCACTACCTGTATATCAAGGCTGAAAGAGAGATTCAATCCATATGTCCGCGAACAAATGCATTGTTGCGGTTTTTTTGTACAATGCTTCCTGCCTTCATGGCAGGAAACGATTGATAGATCCTGCCCTTCGGCCTGAATCAGGCCGAGTTGACAAGACGACAGTGAATCACCTCGTAGTATTAGGCTTAATACATGGGAAGTGGATCAAGTGGTGCATAAGCTGTTGTAGGAACGCTTCCCTGAATCACAGGAGCACCAGCCGTCGATTGATAGGTATTGTAGTTGTTATAAGCTCCCTGTGGTGCATACGTTGGGGCACCGATACCAGTACCACAATTACCACTTGAGCATCCACCACCTCCACCGAAGGGGGCCGTTGGACCATAGTTGCCACCACAACGAGATCCGCAGTGACAGCCTGTTGTCAGGGTAATTAACGCAAGGCCCAGAAACATAAATCCAAAACGTTTCATTAGAGTAATCCTTTTCTTCAACAATGACGCGATAAAAAATTCTATCGCTGATCTTTAATTTGTGATGTGGAATAGTATCGTTAAATTATGAGGCAACTGAAGCTGCCGATTTGTTTAAGTCGATGGGAAACGGACTGGAATTGACACCAGCCCAGTGTGCGGTAAATCCTCCGGGATGCCGCTGTGGATTCGTAACAAAAGCAATTGACTCGTCTCTGATTTCATTTACTCCTTCGGTCAAAGAGACCGTGGCAGAGTGTTGGCCTTTCCAAATTTGGAGACCTGGACAAAATCCTTGAAACTGACCTGAGATCACAGTTTCCCAACCAGATGAAATCCGGCTGATGCTGACACCAAGTTGACGCCGCAAATTCCACCAGCGAAAAAACGTTTCCAAAGAGGTGACCCAGACAAGCGGAATTTGCTTTCGGTCCAGGTCGATACTTTGAAATAACAGGTCAAGTTCTTCCCGCGATGGAACAGAAGGAAGAGAAACCGGTAAACCTTGTCGGTACCGACTAACCAGATCCACGCGGAACTTTCGTTGTATCTGAGTGTCAAATTTTCCATGCCAGTTATATTCTGATTTCAAATGCAACAGTTCCAGAGGAACTGGCAAGGGGCTCATGACATTGGAAAACTCGCGAAATTCTTTTCCCAAAGCAGATTCGCCATAGCAGATCACACCCTGATAAGGGTAGGGATAATCGGCTAATCTGATCCAGGCGCCACCCGTCTGTTGTAGACGCTCTTTAAGCTGAATCACAAATTGGGAATGGAACTGTTCGACTTCGACATCTGCCGGTCTACCCAGTTCGTTTTTCTGGCGACCAATAGTAGATTGACTGGCAAATTCAGAGAGGTCAATCAATGGGATATTGCAGTGAGAGAGAGTCTGCAAGTCATGTTCATTGAAGGTTTTCTGAGATCCTACCAGTAACAGATTCCACCGCGATGGCTGGTAACCGGTAAGCTGAGCCAGATCATCCTGAAGTTCTATGACAGAGAGTCCCATTTCGCGCAATCCCCTCATAACAGAAGCGGAAACCCCTGCTAGAAGAATTGGGTATTCGGGCAAATGACGCGAAACAGACATGGTTTGAGTTGTCTTATTATTATGTGAAATAAAAAGGCTAGTGCTGGCTCTATTTTGTATGAAATGAAACAGTACTATTCGACAGGAAATGTAATCAGTGAATCAATTGATGGGTAATCAGTGTGGGAGGTGAGTGATCGGCCTATAGAGCAGGCGCAAGAATCACTAATGTGAGGCGGGAAGATATTGCTTTTCTAAAGCCAGGTCAATACGAATGCGCAGAATGAAACAAGAAAGTACAAAAACCTTTAGCTTTTTTTGTGATTTTGTTCTGTTTTTTCTCAAAAATATTTCTGGAATCGAATTTTTGCAGGATGCAATTGGCATCCATTCAGGAATTGAGAAGAGGAGGCGATTCATGCGAGTCGTAAGGTTTTCAACTGAAGTCGTTCGATCAGAAAGAGAATTATAGAGCCAATTTGAGATTTTCAAATTCCCTTAAAAATTGGGGTTGGTGAAAATCATGAATGCCAACTATACTCCCCCTCTCGCGAAACAAATGGATTGGTTTGCGAGAATGATTTTCGAGAATTCGAGGAAGAAAGTATTCGTAAGAAACAAAATCTTCTTTGATAAAATTAAGCGAAGATCAAAATACTGACTGATATTACAACAACGTCATAGCATGGAGGCGCGGCGTGGAAACAGTTCTGGTTGTTGGACTTGATACGGTTGCCGGAGCGAATATCGCAACCTGTTTATCCAATCGATATCGGGTTATCGGACTAACTTCATCGGCACCGGTTTCCATCCAAGGATGTGAAACCCATACTTATTTGGAAGATGATGTAGAGACTGCCGAACATTGGTTATCGATGGTTCGCCCACAGTGGGTCGTATATTGTGGCGTTGCTGCCAACTCTGCCTGGTCTGTTGATCCGGCAAAATTCACCACAAAAGATCCCGTACTGGCGGTCCGCAACTGGGTGAATGCATCGGAGTTGCACTCTGCACGCTTTACACACATTTCATCTGATGCTGTTTTTACAGGTCCTTGGATGTTTCATGAAGAAGACTGCCAAGGCTTGTGTGAAAGTCAGCAGGCAGATTTGATTCGTGCCATCGAACGTGAAGTCAGTCTCTGTGATAATACTCTTATTATAAGAACGAATGTTTTTGGCTGGACTCCGACTGCCTACGGAAAAGGTAACATTGAAGAACTCGTACAATCATTGGAAGAGGGTACATTTTCTAAAAACGATTGTTACCGACATGGGACTCCTTTATTAGCAACAGATTTGGCTGCGATTATCGAACATGCTTACCAGGAACGTCTGACAGGAATTTTTCACGTCGCAGGCGGCG
The DNA here is from genome assembly GCA_029259875.1 of Planctomycetaceae bacterium. Classification (GTDB taxonomy): domain Bacteria; phylum Planctomycetota; class Planctomycetia; order Planctomycetales; family Planctomycetaceae; genus Gimesia. The sequence continues at coordinate 3,787 of JAJDEK010000349.1, read as the reverse complement.
AACGTATCAGTCCGGTAGATTTCATGCATCGACTGGCAAAAACGTTTGGACTGGTAGAACCGACACTACCTCGAGCAAAAGTGTTGAATGAACGATCTAGCGGTTTTGCCAATGGTGAAACTTCACTGCATACGCATAAAATCCGTCGTCAGTTAAGTATTTCGATGCCTATGCTCGATGATGGTTTGCAACGACTTTATGACCAAATGCATAATGGCTTTCTCAATCGTTTAAATGATGAGCCAGCCAGACAGTTTGAACAGGAAATCGCTGCTTAATTAAGGCAATACGATCAAAATCAAAACCTTTGCGTTTTAGCGTTTGTGCGAAATCAATTCTTTTCGCTCTCGCTAAGGCGCAAGGGTTTTTTGATTGATTTGATGATCGATGTGTTAAGCCAGGATTTTCTTTACGACCTTGGCTTGGTTGACTCCAATCAAACGCTGATCTAATCCCTGGAAACGATATGAGAGTCGTTCGGGATTGAGTCCCAGAAGATGCAGAATCGTGGCGTGCAAATCATACACGGGGACTTCATCTTCAATCACGTTGAAGCCGAAATCATCTGAGCGGCCGATCGTAGTGCCCCCTTTGATGCCGCCTCCTGCCAGCCACATGGTAAAGGCATTAGGGTGATGGTCACGTCCGTCATTGCCCCCCTGTACCATTGGGGTGCGTCCGAATTCTCCTCCCCAGACAACCAGAGTATCCTTCAATAAACCCCGCTGTTTGAGGTCTTTGATCAAGGCTGCTGCCCCCTGATCCGTGGCTTTACAGTTACTCTTCAAACCACCCACGAGACCGCCATGTTGGTCCCAGGATTCGTGGAAAAGTTGAACGCAGCGTACGCCCCGCTCAACCAGTCTGCGGGCGAGCAGACAGTTATTCGCAAACGAGGTTTTGCCGGGCTCGGCACCATACATTTTCAGAGTCTCTTTTGTTTCCTGTGCGATATTCATGACGTCGGGTGCACTGGATTGCATGCGATACGCCATTTCAAACGAATTAATGCGGGTTGCGATTTCTGGGTCGCCTACCAGATTCAGCCGATTTTGATTCAAAGCTTTTAACGTGTCGAGTGAATCGCGTTGCAATTGCTCTGAAACTCCTGGTGGATTCTTTAAATAGAGTACTGGTTCCTGTCCGCCACGAAACATGACTCCCTGGTGAACCGTAGGTAGAAAACCACTGCCCCAGCAGGAATTTCCACCACTCGGGCCTTTGTTACCGGAACTGAAAACAACAAAACCGGGTAGATTTTTTGACTCGCTACCTAACCCGTAAAGCGTCCACGCTCCCAGGCTGGGTTTTCCGAAAAGTTGTGAACCGGTGAGTGCCTGAATTTGAGCGGGGGCATGATTGAAGGCATCAGTTTTCATACTTTTGACGATGGCAATGTCATCAACAACTTCTGCCAGATGGGGCAGAAGTTCCGACAGTTCCGCACCTGATTCACCATGTTTCGCGAATTTGAATTTCGGACCTAAAAACTTTGAGTTTGGGTCGATAAAGGCGGCTCGATACCCCTTCAACAAATCTTCAGGAGGTAGCTTACCGTCAAATTTCCCTAACACCGGCTTGTTATCGAACAGTTCCAGGTGACTGGGCCCCCCGCCCATAAATAGAAAGATGATATTTTTCGCTTTCGGGGGATGATGCGGTTGTTTGGTTGCCAACGGGTCTTGAGCCACAGCCTTTTTAGCGGGGGCAGCATAACCAGATTCGAGTAAGAGTTGGTTGATCGCGATGGCACCGAGGCCGACTCCGCATTGTTGCAGAAACCAGCGACGTGCGATTTGCTGTGATGTGTGAGCTAGATTATTCATAAGTGTCTACCTGTTTTGATAGTAGAAAAGAAGATTGCCGCTTGGCAGTCCGGTTTACCGAGTGACTGGCAAGCACGCGTTTTCTCTATTCATGCCTTGGTTATTCTTTTGTGATCGTTTCATCCATATTTAACAGCACTCGCGATAAAGCAACCCAGGCTGCAAAATCAGTGTTGGGTGTCTTCGCTTTTTGGGTAGCAGATATCTGTTTTGATTCTTCTGGATGCTTTGCAAAATAGTTGCGTTGTTTTGTCAGAAATTGTGTTAGTAGTTGTTTCTCTGAATCGGAAGGACGACGTGAAACACAACGACGAAACGCGGTTTCAATTCGTTCTGCATCAGTATTTCCCTGTTCGGCTAATGCGATTTCCGCCAGACCGTTTGCACATTCCAAAAAGAGGGTTTCGTTGAGTGTAGTGAGTGCTTGTAGAGGGGTGTTGGACCGGGAACGTCTAACCGTAGAAATATCTCCATTGGGCGCATCAAAGGCTTGTAACATCGGATAGGGAACCGAGCGGAAACGAAACGTGTAGATTGCACGGCGGAAACGATCACTATCATTTTTTATCTTCCAGGTTTTCGGTCCATAACTTGCCGGTTTCTGAAACAGGAAGGCGGGGGCCGGTGGATAAACAGAAGGTCCGCCAACCTCAGAGTTTAAAAGTCCACTGGCTTGTAAAGCGATGTCTCGCACAATTTCTGCATCCACCCGATATCGGGGACCACGGGCGAATAATCGGTTGTAAGGATCTTTTTCATAGAGTTCCGGGCTGACCTGTGAAGCTTGCTGATACGTTCGTGAAGTGACGATCAGAGTATGCAACTTTTTCAAATCCCAGTCTTCGTCCATAAACCAGACTGACATCCAGTCTAACAATTTCCGGTGCGAGGGCGCTTCACCTTGTGATCCCAGGTCTTCACTTGTGCTTACGAAACCTTTTCCAAAGTATGCTTGCCAGACTCGATTTACAATTGCGCGTGCTGTTGTGGGCGATTTGCGATCAACGAGCCAGCGTGCAAACGTCAGCCGGTTGATAGGTGCCTCTTGAGGCAAGGCGTGTAGAAAATCGGGGACTCCCGGATCAACGACCTGTTTTTTCTTCAGGAAGTCGCCGCGATCCAGTAAGTGAGTTTTTCGTGTGGCCGGACGTTCCTGATAAACCAGTTGTGTTGTTCCCTGCGGGTGCTGATTCCAGAGGGACTCGATCTGAGCAACCTCTGTTTTCCATTCAGGGACAGTCGTGATCCAGTAACTGAAAACCTGATTTTGTTGTTGTGACGATCTTTGTGCAGCAGGAATTTGCAGAATCTGCCTGACATGATCGGGGACAGAGTCTGCTTTCGCATTTTCAGAAGTACTGCAGGAAATGCGGAAACGTCCCAGATTCATGCTCTGGTTATCGTCACTGTTCCAGCCGCCGTGCATTTGCACGAGACTCACTTTTAACTTGGTTCCTTCAGGATAACCAAATGGTTTTTCAGCACGAAAGACGGCTTCGCGAGGTTGGTTGAATCGTCCTGGTCCTGCATCAATGCCCCAGGCGGTGGTGTTGTCTCCATCAATGGCGTAGGAGACTGGTCCGATAAAGCCGCGTACTCCTTTTTTGTCTCCGTACATAGGTGGCAATTCCTGCCGTTTGCTACTGAAGTCTGCTGTGACTTCGGAAAATTTCACACTCGTTTTTTGTTTGGGATCTTTTATGTTTTCCACAGTGAGTTTGAGATCTGTTAAAGCGCAGAGTCCCTCGATTGATCTGCCGGGACCTCCCGCGGGCAAATTGGGATGCTTCAAAAGTTCTACTTTGATGGCTTTGATATCGGTAGCATCAATGGTGGCGTCAAAATTGGACGTGAATTTAGAAGGAGCATAGCCTTGTGCTAATAGGGAATCATCAGGCTGTTCGAAGTAACGTTGAGAGTTACTGTCGGTGTTAGTGAGTTTCAAAACCGTCCATTGCGGT
>JAJDEK010000348.1 GCA_029259875.1 Planctomycetaceae bacterium | reverse complement strand
TGCGACCGAAGAAATAACGGTACCATCGGGTGGGTCAACCATTAGATTGAGTACGCGCGCTATGGCAACCGAATTTGCCGTAGTCATGAACCCTGGTTGTAGCCAACAAGTTATATGGGCCTCTGATGCACTTGACATGCTTCATGACCTGGAACAGTTGATGACTGTTTACAAAAAAAACAGTGAGATGTCGCGTGTCAATGCAGAGGCTGCGGCAGGCCCTCTTTCCATTGATTCTCAATTGTTTGAAGTCTTGGATCAAGCCCGTAAGATTAGCCTGGAAACAGGAGGCGGCTTTGATCCTTCTTCGGGCCCTCTCATTGCACTTTGGCAAGATTGCAGGCGACTTGGGCGTATTCCCACTCAAGAAGAAATTGATAGGTGCCTCGCTCATACAGGCATCGATCAATTTGAATTTGACCATACAAACCAGACCATTCGATATCGATTTTCTGAAAATGAATTAAACTTGGGGGGCATAGGTAAAGGATACGCACTAGATGTAGCGGGACAGTTTTTGACAGAACAGAAGCTAGAAAACTGGCTGTTTTATGGAGGTTTCAGCAGCATCCTCGCTAAAGGTTCCCACAATCAGCTCCAAGGTTGGCCTGTAGGAATCAAAAATCCACTTTTTACTAGTCAACGATTGGGAACAATCTTACTAAAGAACTATGCGATGTCGACCAGTGGATCTTCAGTACAAAATTTCCGTCATGAAGGAAAACGATATGGACATATCTTAGATCCTCGAACCGGGTGGCCTGTCTCAGAATTGCTGTCTGTAACGGTTATTGCCCCTTATGCAGCTCTGGCTGATGCACTTTCGACTGCTTTTTATGTAATCGGGATCGAAAAAGCTCTGGAGTATTGCGATAATCATAGCCAAGTCGGTACGATTTTAATTCCAGCACCCACCCAAGGCCGAAAACTTTCCCCGGTGATCCGCGGAATTCCGAATGAGTTTCTGTTCCTGGATTCCGACCAATTGTTGTCATAATGATTTGTCGCTATAAAGGAAACTATAAAGAACAGGCTCGTTGTTAGTCAGAATTCACGTTCACTTCATAAAGTGTTCAAGCCAATTAGCCAGACCCCTCTACTTTTGAATTAAAGTAAAGGATGTTCTCTTTAGAAATCCCCCTTAAAAAACAAAGGGTTTACGAGTGAAAGATTTAAAGAAAATCTCAGGCATTGCCATCCTGCTAATCGTAGTTCTACGGCTTTCTATCGGCTGGCAACTACTTTATGAGGGCCTGTGGAAGATTGATACATTAAGTTCCAACAGGCCTTGGACTGCTGCTGGATATTTAAAAAACGCCAAGGGACCATTTCGGGATCATTTTCGTAATATGACGGGAGATCCCAATGACATGAATTGGCTGGATGCAGATAAAGTCAAAACAAAATGGTCAGCTTGGGAACAACGATTCCTAAACCACATCCCAAATCTGACAGACGCTCAAAAATCAAAATTGCATCAAATGGTGAGTGGCAGTGATTCGTTCGCTGCAATACTCAGCGCACTGCCTCCGGGAGTCGAAATAAGAGGAAGCCTGGGTAGCGCCATTAAGTTTGATCCCAAGCGGAAACGGTTGATTGTAAAAGGCGATCGCCATTTGACCCCTGCCGAAAAATATCGCTTGCAATCAATGGTACCTGTTGAAAAAGAAGCAAACGGAAAATTGACCGGTGGGACTAAACTGGACCAGGAATTTTATACAGCCGTTGATAAAGTTTATGCCCGTTCTGCCCGACTGAGCTATATTGAGAAAATGCAGGCTTCCCTTCGGGGTAACCCTGAAATAGCCGGTCAAATTGACAAAAAACAAGAAGGTACAATTGATGGCAAGCGTATTGGCGAACTCGAGCAATATCAAATTGCCTTGGAGCGATATGAAAAGAAGCTGAAAGAAGCAGATCAGGAATTCAAAGTAGATCATCTCAATAAAATATGGGCCGAGATTCAGGGAATGAGAGCCAGCTTGGTTAACCCCATCCGTGCGATGGAAGATGAAATGAAAACGGAAGCTTACAAGCTACTGGAACCAAACCAATTGAGTGCAGGTCCTATTCCTCCAGAAAAGACCCAAATGCACCGCATCGATATGATGACCATTGCCGCTCTGACGATCCTGGGAATTTTACTTTTGATTGGCTTGGGAACCCGTATCGCCGCCATCGCAGCTGCTGGAATGCTGCTATCGTTTTACCTGGTAATGCCCCCCTGGCCAGGAGTACCTGCTGCCCCAGGACCTGAACACAGTTTTATCGTGAATAAAAACTTGATTGAAGTGATCGCATTGCTGGCGATTGCCTGCCTGCCAACAGGTAGCTGGTTTGGTATTGATGGTTTGTTTTATCGTTTTTTCAGCAAAAAGAAAAAATCGTAAAAGTAAACTAGTTTAATAAGCCTAAAAGTTCGTATGAAATCAGAGTAGATCTAACAAAAACACTTATTTCCACCTATGATTGTAGTATTGAAAAGCCATTTAGACCGGTAACAATACGCTTTGCGTATTAGGAGCAAAAATATGAATTTAACTCCCGAACAAGAACAAATCGGAAAAGACAATTTTAACGAAGCGGTTTCTTTAACACGACGTGATTTCATCACAGCGGCTGCTGCTACGACTACCGGTTTAGGTGCCGCCTATTTTGGGTATGAGCAGCTCAAAGGAAAGCCAGTTAAAGTTGGTTTCATTGGAACCGGTGATGAAGGCAGCGTGCTAATCACACAGCATCCGCCAGAATATATGGATATTGTTGCGATTGCCGACCTGCGACCTTCTAATCGGAAGAAAGCAATTCACGGTCATGGTAATGAGCACCGTGTCGGCCTGATCAAAAAACTAGGACAAGAAAAAGCATCGAAGATCCAACAATTCGATGATCATAAACAACTGATCGCTGCTAAAGACCAGTTGGGATTGGAAGCTGTTGTCATTGCGGTCCCTCTCAGTCAGCATGCACCAATTGCAGCAGCCGCTTTGGATGCCGGCTTGCATGTGCTCTCTGAAAAATTGATGGCGCATAATATTGCCGAATGTAAAGAGCTGATTAAAAAAGCAGATGAAAATAAACTGCTCCTCGCCGTGGGTCATCAGCGTCATTACAGCGTATTATACGATAACGCCAATCAGCTTGTAAAAACGGGCTTACTTGGCGACATCAGACACATTCGCGCACAATGGCATCGAAATAACAGTTTTCCAAATCGTGACAGTTGGCGTAAGAGTGTTCCCAAAGAAGATACAGAAGCATTGGCCAAAAAAGTAGAAGAGTTCGGCTATGATAACATGGATGAACTCGTCAATTGGCGTCTGTACAATAAAACTGGTGGCGGCTTGATGGCAGAACTGGGAAGTCACCAATTAGATGCCTGTAGTATTTTTCTTGGAAAAGTTCATCCCTTAGCTGTCCAAGGCTATGGCGGTAAAAACTTCTATGGTGTGGAAGGAGTTGGTTCCAAGGATAAACAAGCAGACGATAGAGAAATCGATGACCACGTGTATGTGACCTTTGAATTTCCTGGTCCAAATTACGACGCCGAAACGAATCCACGCGATGTCTGTATCGTAACGTATTCGTCAATCAACACTAACCGCTGGGAACCATATGGTGAAACGGTCTTGGGTAGTCGTGGTACATTAATCATGAAAACCGAAAAAGAAGCATTGCTCTTCAAGGAGTCAAGTCCCTCGACTGGCGGCGGCGGCCCTGATCAACGTCTGTGGGTCATCAATTCTAACGATGGCAGTGGGCCCGTTTTAGATGCTTACGAAACCACGGCGCCTTCTGCAGGTGCATCAGACACTTCACAAGCAATGGGTGACAAGATCAGCCGTGGCTACACGGAAGAGATGGAGCATTTCTGCCATTGTATTCGCACTAACAACTTCAAAGGCCCACTTGAAGGCGGTTTGAAATGCAACGGAACGGTTGCGATGGCGGATGCAATTATGGCCCTGACTTCCAATTTAGCCATGAAACAGAAAATCCGCATTGAATTCAAGCCAGAATGGTTCGACCCTAATAATCCAGCCACTCCGGAAGCAGAGTTCTCAGATAAACTTGCTTAAAAATTATCTATTGAATTCAAACAGTATTTATATAATGATTCAACAATGTCGAGGATTCATTTCCTCGGCATTGTTTCTTTTTAGCCCAACATCATAGTTCAAAGGGGAACCACGTGTCGAAAAGACGCAAGGCAGGCCTGTCACTTAT
>JAJDEK010000347.1 GCA_029259875.1 Planctomycetaceae bacterium | reverse complement strand
TTCTCGGAAATTCTTCTAGGAACGATCGAAGACCCCGAACATACTGAAGGCCTGAGAACCATCCGCCGTAACGGCCAGTACCTACTGCAAATCATTAATAATATTCTTGATCTCTCCAAGGTGGAATCAGGTAAACTGGAAGTCGAACACATCAAGTGCTCACCTTGCCAGATTCTCTCTGAAGTTGCTTCGCTTATGCGTGTACCCGCAAACGCAAAAGGACTTCAACTGGAACTTGAATATGATGGTCCTATTCCTAAACAGATTCAATCAGACCCCACTCGCATCCGCCAGATTCTCATCAACCTGATTGGGAATGCGACTAAGTTCACTGAAGTCGGTAAAGTTCGTGTGGTGGCCCGACTAAAAAATGCTGATACTGACGAACCCAAGATGCAGTTTGATGTTATCGATACTGGCATCGGGATGACTGAAAACCAGATGAGTCATCTCTTCCAGCCCTTTGTCCAGGCTGATACATCCATGACGCGCAAGTTTGGAGGCACGGGCCTCGGACTCACAATCAGTAAACGACTTGCGAAAATGATGGGTGGAAACGTCGATGTCATCAGTATACCCGAAAAAGGCAGCACCTTCTCGCTCAGTATTTCAACGGGATCCCTACAGGACGTAGAAATGATTACCGAGGTTTCTGAGGCAGAGCTCCCTGTTAAGCGTTCTGAAGAAAAGCAGGATAAAAAAACTGTTCAGCTTGACTGCCGTGTACTGCTGGCAGAGGATGGACCTGATAACCAGCGCTTGATTTCATTCATTTTGAAAAAGTCGGGCGCTGAAGTGACCACTGCAGACAATGGACAGATCGCTCTTGATCTTGCTCTGAAAGCGCGTGATGAAGGCAATCCCTTCGATGTGATTCTGATGGACATGCAAATGCCAGTGCTGGATGGTTATGGCGCATCAACGAAACTACGAGAAGCGGAATATACAGGACCGATCATCGCACTCACAGCACATGCCATGAGTCATGATCGAAAGAAATGTATCGATGCAGGCTGTGATGATTACACAACCAAACCGGTAGATCGAAAACAACTCATCGCTTTAGTTGATCAATACGCTTCTCAACAAAAGCACAGAGAACTCGCTGGTATGCAAGGTTAGAGAGCTTTTTCGCGTCTGGTTCGAAGCTGGTAGGTTTATCGCTTACGACGAAGCTCAGTGGCTCTTGTACCAACCCACGCCTTTAATGTCATTCCAGGCCGTGGATTGGTGGCAGGAGTAGCATTCATTCACTTTGGCATTTGGCTTGCCGGCAACTTGGGCACACACTTTTTTGAAGTGTGCTGTGTGGTGACATGGTGGAGCCTGATGGCACTGAGCACAATCACGTGAGCGGGGTGAAGGATGACGAAAATCAGTAATCGACCAATGATCTGTTTCATGGCAGATCGCACAATTGATCCCAAAATTGCCACTATGAGGATCTTCCTTTTCATGACAGACCACACAGTTTAGCTGTGACTGACAAGCAGACGACCGAGAGGTTTTCATATAGCGCGCGAGACCGTTACTCTGTGAAGCCACTTCCTTATCAAAAGCCGCTTCTTGCCGAGCACCGATCAGACACAATGCATTGTGGTCCATATAAATAGGACGTTTAACACGTCCCTGGTGCTCAATATGACACTCTTTACAACTGGTAATGGTGGCATGAAAGGCTGTCGGCTGCCGCTGGAGCAGCGCTTCATCGTTTGCGTGACAGGTAATACAGCTTGCTGCTTCGACACCTTTAACAGGAGTATGGCAGGCACTGCAGCGTTCTTTTAGAAACGCATGCGGCTGAGAGAGAAGACCTGGATTCACTAGATCCTGTGAGATGGTACTCGATTCAGCCACAATGAAGACTGTCGTCAAGATCACGACAAGCAGTACCACACCCGGGAGGAACCGAATCCATTTCTTCCCGTTCATTGGAACCACCGCAGTCCGTAATAGACTCCCGACCAGATATGAAACGCCAAAAGTGCAACCAGGATTCCTGAGATCACCAGATGAAATCGCAACCACCGTTGGAACCAGTTCGTCATCCAACTGTGAACCAGGATTGAATACTCAAGGTCAGCGATCGAACTGACAAGAATCGTGAAGGACGAAATTGTAGGCTCTGTCTGCCCTCCCCACGGAAGCCAGTCCCTCAGTTGGCCCGATGTCGATTGCATGAGTGGCTGGTCTGCGCCCTGGTTCTCTAAACTATGGCTCGTCAGTTCGAATTCGCGTTGTAACTGCTGCAGCATCTGTTGCTTCTCGCGAAGCCCGAGCTTGATGTGACTCATCAGATATCGACCGATGAATCCACTTAAGGTAACCAGGAGTACCGTCGCCGTGAGCAGGATTCCCAGCGGACTGTTGAATTTGTGGCCCGTGTGTATCAACACAAAGATCGAGCCGATAAGTGCTGTGTATATATGAACGGCAAGTAACGTCTTTAAGGAGACCCAACTGGTGACGCGTTGTTTGATGAACCGAACGCGTTTGACCGTACTATAAACTGCCAAAGGAATGAGCATCAGGCTTGCCCCGCTGACTCCCAACATTCCCCCGTACAGGCTCCCCGCAAAACGAGGCGCGCGGTGGAAAAAGAAGCCCAGCCAGACAGCGAGCATCAGAAGCACAAGTGAAGTGACAATGGTTCGATCCTGGTCACGCATCACATCAGGCCTCGACATCTACGTTAGCGTGAGACTTAGCCTGGCAAGCCAATATCATTCCTGCTTCTTTTTCTTCGGGTAAGAGTGCCTCTTCGACCTCCATCGTGACTGAGCCCGAATTGAGTCGCACTTTACAAGTGCCACACATGCCGGAACGACAGGCGTAGTCAATATCGACGTCGATCGCCTCGGCTGCTTCCAGTATCGGTGTGTCAGCAAGTAATGATCCCGATTTATGGGAACGGCTGAAAGTGACTACTGCAGCATCTCCCTGCGGGACCACTTTTCCCTTTTCAATTGCACCCGGCATACGCTTGCTGGTACCAAAGGCCTCCAGCTTAATGTTAGAAGTCGAGACACCTAAATCTTTGAGCATCTCTTTCACCGACTGCATCATCGATGGTGTACCACAAATGTGGACCCGCCGGGCCGCGATATGGGGAACGGATTTCGAAATCAGCTCTTTGGTAATACGGCCGCGATGAAAGTCTTTGATCTCGTCAGTCGCTCGACTAAACGTCACAACCAGTTTTAGATTGGGATTACGATCCTGGAGATAGTCTAATTCTTCCCTGAAAATGTATTCCTCAGGAGTTTGGCAAGTGTAGAGAAAATAAATCTCTTTGTTCCAACCAATGTCTGTCAATGCACGGACCACACTCATTAAGGGAGTGATACCAACACCACCGCCAATCAAAACAATGCTGTCATGTTCCATTCCGGTGAATGTAAAATTTCCCGAGGGAGCAGTGACATGCATCAGATCGCCAACCTCTACGCGATCATGCAAGTATTGCGAAACAGAGCCGTGCGTTTCACGTTTGACCGTAATTTCAATGTAACGATTTCGTGTCGGTGTCGAAGCAATCGTGTAGGGACGTTTGATTGATTTTCCATCAATTTCGAGCGACAGACGCAAAAACTGTCCCGGCAGATATTGAAACGGGATCACGGCATTAGCGGGGTCCACCAAACGAAATGTTTTTACATTCAGTGTTTCCATAAAAGTAGCAGCGACACGTAAGTCACCACTCCATGTTGTTTGCTGAACCTTCGCTGTTGTCTCTTGCTGCGCCAAAGAACTTGCTGGAGAAAAAGTGACTGCCTGAGTCGCCAGACTTGAAGACGTGGTTGGTTGCAACAAGTGTTGAATTAATGTTGCGACACGACGCATTCGAAGGAAATACATCCAGACACTGGCTGCAATTAACAATGTCATGAGAGCACAGATGATTGAATGGAACGGCGTCATTCCCAGAATCATCGTGTTTGATTCCAATTCAAGAGACGGATCGAGGTTCATTTCGCTCCGAAACCAACTCAATGCAATCTGTTGTGGACCCTCTCCAGCCTCAAGTGCAGTAAGCGCTGCAAGTCCACTCTCATACCGAGCAACGCCTGCTTGCATCTCGCTGGCATTTTGCTCCATACTGCTGAAATCTTTTCTTTTCGTTGCTTCCGCCAACGCGACACGCCCTTGAGTAAACATCCGCAGGCCAGCATCCATGCGTTGAACAGCAAACCGTTTGATCTCCTCTCGCTTTTCCGGCGAAAGATCGGGAAGATGCATCAATGATGGATAAAGTTCTCTTGGTGTGTACGGCCCCATGTGATTCCGCATGTTTTCCATCATGCCACGATGGTCAGCCATACCACCCTTCGCTGCTGCTTTCTGCGGCTTACTTTTCTCGTCTGGGGGGTCTGGTACTTTCTTGCTCAGTTCGATGACTCCTGGACGTTGCGCTCTAGATTTTTGTGGTGGAACTTGCGCGTACAACGAACCGACTAAACACACCATGAAACTCGCTACAAACCATTGGCCTATTATGCGTGACAGTTTGCTTTCGGCTCGCAATGCAAAATTCCTTTTTGGATAACGACCGTGGTGAGACTGATTTATAAAAGCGAAACGACCAAATTATTTACTCGTCTAGACTTCGCGGTAAGAAAGACGCAGTGTACTGAAATAGCCCCTGTTTGAAAAGATTGTTTCCAGAGCGCATATATTGCGTTTTCAAATTGATATTGTGACCCCAAATGCCCTTCCTTAAGGTTAACCATAGGTCATTCGCGAACGGCGCGAAAACCAAAACTGGGAGATCCAACGGCTTTTGGCTTCGCATAGACGCCGCCATGATACACGACAATCCACGCACGTTT